>DOUW01000222.1 GCA_003520365.1 Massilia sp. | reverse complement strand
CGTGGACACAGGTGTCCCCCCTACGAATTACAACGAGCGGGCGACGATCTCTTTCATGATCTCGTTGGCGCCGCCGTAGATGCGCTGGACGCGGGCGTCGACGTACATCTGGGCGATCGGGTATTCGAGCATGTAGCCGTAGCCGCCGAACAGCTGCACGCACTGGTCGACGACCTTGCATTGCAGGTCGGAGATCCAGTACTTCGCCATCGAGGCGCGCACGGTGTCCATGCGGCCCGCCAGCATGTCCTCGACGCAGCGGTCGATGAAGATGCGTGCGACAGTTGCCTCGGTCTTGATCTCGGCCAGCACGAAGCGGGTGTTCTGCATCTCGATCAGCGCCTGGCCGAAGGCCTTGCGTTCCTTCGCGTGCTCGACCGTCAGGCGCAGCGCGCGCTCGATGGCGGCGACGCCGGCCACGCCGATGATGGTGCGCTCGTAGGGCAGTTCCGTCATCAGCTGGGCGAAGCCCCTGCCCTCCTCGCCGCCCAGTACGTTCGCCAGCGGCACGTGGGCATCATCGAAGAACAGCTCGCAGGTGTCCTGGCCCTTCTGCCCGACCTTCTCGAGGATGCGGCCGACCCGAAAACCCGGGTTGTCCCGGGTTTCCAGCAGCATCAGCGAGATGCCTTTCGCGCCGGCGGTGGGGTCGGTCTTGGCCACCACCAGGATCACATCGGCCAGGTAGCCGTTCGAGATGAAGGTCTTGGAGCCGTTCAGGCGGTAGCCATCGCTGCCACGCACGGCCGTGGTGCGGATGCCCTTCAGGTCCGAGCCGGCGCCCGGTTCCGACATGGCGATCGCCGCGACCATCTCGCCGCTGGCGAGCTTCGGCAGGTAGCGGCGCTTCTGCTCCTCGGTGCCCTGGTTCAGCAGGTAGTGGGCGACGATGGCGTGAACGTGCAGGCCGAAAGCCATGTCGCCGGCGTAGCCGAGCTCCTCGAACACCACCGCCATGTGAGCGAAGCTGCCGCCCCCCCCGCCGTATTCCTCGGGGATGTCGGCGGCGAGCAGGCCCATCTCGCCGGCCTTGTGCCAGAGCTCGCGGTCGACGTGCTGCTGCGCGCGCCAGCGTTCGCCATGCGGGGCGATCTCGCTGGCGACGAAGCGGCGCACGGCGTCGCGGAAGGACTCCAGTTCCGGATTGCTCCAGGAGGGCGTCATCAATTCCATCGGCGCCTCCTCAGGCCGTGCGATACATCGTGACGACGCAGGCGCCGCCCAGGCCCAGGTTGTGCTGCAGCGCCGTGCGCGCGCCCTCGACCTGGCGCGCGCCGGCGCTGCCGCGCAGCTGGTGGGTCAGTTCAAAGCATTGCGCCAGGCCCGTCGCGCCCAGCGGATGGCCTTTCGAGAGCAGCCCGCCGGAAGGATTGGTGACGACCTTGCCGCCATAGGTGTTGTCGCCATCGAGGATGAATTTATCCGCGCCGCCTTCCGGGCACAGGCCCAGGGCTTCGTAGGTGATCAGTTCGTTGTGGGCGAAGCAGTCGTGCAGCTCGACCACATCGAGTTCGTCCGGGCCGATGCCGGCCTTTTCGTAGACCTTGGCGGCCGCCTCGCGGCTCATGTCGTAGCCGACCAGGCGCATCATGTCGTTCGCCTCGAAGGTGCTGGCGCGGTCGGTGGTCATCGCCTGGGCGGCGATGTGCACGTCGGCACGCAGGCCGCGCCGTTTCGCGAATTCTTCCGAGACCAGCACGGCGGCGGCGGCGCCGCAGGTCGGCGGGCAGGCCATCAGGCGCGTCATCACACCCGGCCAGATCGCCGGCGCGTCCAGCACGTCCTGCGCCGAGACCTCCTTGCGCAGCAGCGCCAGCGGATTGTTTACCGCGTGGCGGCTGGCCTTGGCGCGGATGCGGGCAAACGCTTCCAGGGGCGTGCCGTATTTCTCCATGTGCGCCAGGCCCGCGCCGCCGAAGTAGCGCAGCGCCAGCGGGATCTCGGGCTTGCCGACCAGGCGGTCGGTGACGGCGTCGAAGTCGTCGAACGGCGCCGGGCGGTCGGTGAAGACCGAGCCGAGGGCGCCGGGACTCATCTGCTCGAAGCCGAGCACCAGCACGCAGTCGACCGCGCCGCTGGCCACCGCCTGGCGCGCCAGGAACAGGGCGGTGGAGCCGGTCGAGCAGTTGTTGTTGACGTTGACGATGGGGATGCCGCTCATGCCGACGCCGTACAGGGCCTTCTGGCCGCAGGTCGAGTCGCCGTAGACGTAGCCGGCATAGGCCTGTTCGATGTCCTCGTAGGCGAGGCCGGCATCCTGCAGGGCGGCGCGGGCAGCGTCCGCGCCCATCTCGTGGTAGGGCGCGGACGCGCCGGGCTTGGCGAACGGGATCATCCCGACGCCGGTAACGAATACCTTGCGGCTCATGTTGTCTCCTGTCTGGGTTGGCGGCCTGCGGCCTTTTTGCGTTCGATTATAGACAGATAAGGTGGCGCAGGAATGGCCGTGCCGTCGAGGTGCGCCTCTATTTTTTTCGACATCGTGGAAGCCCCGTCCTTTATACTGGATCGATTTAACTTTGATAAGGGGATGTACTGCATGCACCATGAACTCAGTCTGATCACAACCATTGCCGCCGCGCTGGGCTTCGGCCTGATATTTGGCATGATCGCCATACGCCTGAAACTGCCCGCGCTGGTCGGCTATCTCGCCGCCGGTGTCCTGATCGGTCCCGCCACGCCAGGTTTCGTGGCCGACGTATCGCTGGCATCGCAATTGGCCGAGATTGGTGTGATGTTGCTGATGTTCGGAGTGGGCTTGCACTTCTCGCTGAAGGACCTGCTCGACGTGCGCAGGATCGCCCTGCCCGGCGCGATCCTTCAGATCTCGGTGGCCACCGCGATGGGCATCGGCCTGACCCACCTGTGGGGCTGGAGCCTGGGTGCGGGCCTGGTGTTCGGCCTGGCGCTGTCGGTGGCCAGCACGGTGGTGCTGCTGCGCGCGCTGGAGAGCCGCGGCGTGCTCGATTCGATGAACGGGCGCATCGCGGTCGGCTGGCTGGTGGTCGAGGATCTGGTGACCGTGCTGGTGCTGGTGCTGCTGCCGGCGCTGGCCGGCCCCCTCGGCGGCAAGGGCGCCGGCGGCGACGACTCGCTGTGGATGGCGCTCGGCAAGACCCTGCTGCAGGTCGGCGCCTTTGTCGCCTTCATGCTGGTGGTCGGCCGCAAGATCTTCCCCTGGTTCCTGTGGCGCGTGGCGAAGACCAATTCGCGCGAGCTGTTCACGCTGTCCGTGATCGCCGCCGCGGTCGGCATCGCCTACGGCTCCTCGCACCTGTTCGGCGTCTCGTTCGCGCTGGGCGCCTTCTTCGCCGGCATGGTGCTGCGCGAATCGGAACTCTCGCACCGCGCCGCCGAGGAGTCCTTGCCGCTGCGCGACGCATTCTCGGTGCTGTTCTTCGTCTCGGTCGGCATGCTGTTCGACCCGATGGTGCTGGTCGAGGAACCGATCCACGTGCTGGCGGTGGTCGCGGTCATCATCTTCGGCAAGTCGATCGCCGCGATGGCGCTGGTGCTGGCGCTGCGCTATCCGCTGAACACCGCGATCACGGTCTCGGCCAGCCTGGCGCAGATCGGCGAGTTCTCGTTCATCCTGGCAGCGCTCGGCATTTCGCTCGGACTCATGCCGGCCGAGGGCCAGAGCCTGATCCTGGCCGGCGCGATCATCTCGATCGCCGTCAATCCGCTGCTGTTCACGGCGATCGAGCCGCTGCAGCGCTGGCTGCGCAAGAACTCGGACCTGGTGCGCAAGCTGGAAAGCTCGCCCGACCCGCTGGCGGAATTGCCGATGAGCGTGCCGCACGAGCGCCTGAGCGGCCAGGTGGTGCTGGTCGGCTATGGCCGCGTGGGCCGCCGCATCGCCGATGCGCTCACGGCGCAGGGCATCCACTACGTGGTCGCCGAGCAGAACCGCGAGATCGTCGATGCATTGCGCAAGCGCGACCAGCCGGCCGTGGTCGGCAACGCCTCGGAACCGGCGGTGCTGATCCAGGCCCACATCGCGCGCGCGGCGGTGCTGGTGATCGCCACCCCCGACACCTTCCACGTGCGCACCATGATCGAGACGGCCAAGGCGCTCAATCCCGAAATCCGCTGCGTCGTGCGCACGCATAACGAGCAGGAAGCCGAGCTGCTGCGCGAGGACACCGGCGGCAAGGTCTTCCTCGGCGAGCACGAGCTGGCCGGCAGCATGACGCGCTACGTGCTCGATACCTTGAAGGAGACGCAGCCCGCGCATTGAGGAATGTTCGCAGGGTCGGCGCCGAGGCCGTTGTCCAGGATAGCGGATCGCTCAGGCGCCAAAAAAAAATGCCCGCTGGCGCATCGCGCACAGCGGGCATTTTTCATTCGGCGCCGCAGCGCCGGCCAGGTTCAGATCAGGCAGCGACCATCTCGCCGGTCTCCGTGCACAGCTTCAGGTTCGCATGCTTCGGTGCCAACTGCAGCAGCTCCTTGCGCTCTTCCAGCAGCGCGAACACGGCGTCCTTCGACAGCACATACTGCTCGAGCAGCGTGTCCTTGATCGACTCCATCATCGCGCGGTAGTCGCGCATCGCACCCAGGGTGTAGCTGTAGAGCTCATCCGCCTTTTCTTCCATCTGGCGCAGCGTGTGCTCGCCGCTGGCGTCGTTCTGCAACTGGCTGTAGTCGATCTTCGAGCGCGAGTACATCGACAGGCGGTTGACCATCAGGTTGAGCATCTTGGTGACCTTCTCGATGTCGTTCTGGGCGCCGACCGAGATGCCGCGGGCGCCGTAGAACAGCTCTTCGGCCGCCATGCCGCCGTACAGGCCGATCACGTCGCGCTCGAGTTCTTCCAGCGTGCGCAGCGACATGTCGTCACCCGACTGCAGCACGTAGCCCAGGGCACCGATCTTCGACACGGCTTCGGTGCTGATCTTCAGCAGGTGCGACTTTTCCTTCACCTCGTCCAGGCTCATGCCGGCGCGCAGCCAGGGGTCGATCTGCATGAAGAAGTGACCCAGTTCGTGCAGGGCGATGCGTTCGCGCTGCTTGTGCTTCTCGGCGGTGGTGGCGCGGTCGGTCAGGCCGATCGTGGCGCGCTCGTAGGCGCGGAACAGCAGGTCGGTGTTGATGATCGCCTTTTCCTGGATCGAGATCATGGAGGCGCGCTCGACCACGGTTTCCAGCAGCGCCGGGCTCAGGTTCTGGGTGATTTCCGCGACCTGGTCCAGGTCGAGGTCGCTCCAATCGACCAGGCCTTCTTTTTTACGCGACAGGAAGCTCTTCAGGAGTTCGCGGCGCTCGTTCTTGTTCGGCAGGCGGAAGTTGATCTTTACCGAGAAGCGGCGCAGCATCGCTTCGTCCATCTCGGTCGAGGCGTCGTCGAAGTTCGAGGCGACGACCCAGATCACGCCCTGGCCCTTGTCGCTCTTCACGCCGTCCAGCAGGCCCAGCAGGGTGTTGGCGGTGTCGTCTTCCCACTTCTTTTCGCTGCGGCCGCGCGGCATGAACAGGCTCTGGGCTTCATCGAGGAAGATGATGCACTTGCCCTTGGCGCAGGCCTTGCGGTACAGGGCGTTCAGGGCCTTCGAGCCGCCGCCGACGTAGCCCGACTCCAGCGCCGAGCCCGAAGCCGAGATCAACGGCATGTCGAGGCGCTTGGCGAGGTAGCCGACCAGCTTGGTCTTGCCGGTGCCGGCAGGCCCGGTCAGCATCACGTTGAACGGCTTGTCGATGTTGTGCGACTGGTATTCCTCGCGGTTGCGGATCATGTCTTCCAGGTGCAGCACTTCCTGCTTGATGTCTTCCATGCCGATCAGGTCATCCATGCTGCCCTTGAGCTTGTCCGGCGTGATCATGGTCGAACTCGCGCCCATGCCCGGAATGCCGAATTTCAGGCAATAGATGATCAGGCCGATCAGGAGGATCTCGAAGGCGTGGCGCTTGAGGAAGTCGCCGGTGTCGGAGGCAAAGCTGTTGCCTTCGTCGAGCACGGCCTTGTGCGTGGCCAGGAAGTCTTCCTTGGCGATCGAATAGGGAATCGCGTTCTTGAGCAGCACTTCGCGCTCCAGGCTCAGGTGCGAGGTGCTCGGCACCTTGACCACGTGCAGCTCGGGCGCGCCCTTGAACTTGAAGACGTAGCGTGGCGACTCGGACAGCGGCTTGGCCACCATCAGGTAGTCGAGCTTGTCTTTCTGCGCAGCCAGGCGCGTGATTTCGGAAATATCCTGCGAATGGACGACCGGGCTGGGATCCTGGGGCTTGTCGGCCGACCAGATCGCCACACCAGCCATTGCGCCCAGCAAGACGGCGGCGGCAATGCGCACATAGACGTTCTTGAAGGCAATCTGGATACGGGCAAAGTTGGGCATTATCGGTACTCTACGAATGTATGGCGCGCGTGATGCAACAGTGCAAAAACGGAGGCGGCCTTCCGGGTCGCGCTTGTCGGAATGGCGGCGGCTGGCAGGTCCGCGTGGAGTCGAACAAGTGCTTGTTCGACATGGTTTTGATGCCCAAGGGCAATGGGGATAGGGAGACTATACCCGTAAAAAAATCGGAGATGTATACGCCTGGCTTAAAATTTTTTGATCAGGCGCATAGCTGGAAAAGCTGACAATGCAATTCGTTGCGAGGCTGTCAAATAAATCAGCATTCTGTCTAGCCATATCGCTAAAACATTAATCCTGTTTCAACAAAGGCTGGCGCCAGCCTTGCCTCCTTGACATGCCCCACTTCCGCCGCTGTCGCATTTCTTTCACATGATGCGGCCTGGTGTGCGCAAGGTTTCCGGCGCTGGCATGCAGTTCCTCTTGTTCCGATTCCTGTCGTACATCACACGCGCAAGAAGCGTACAGGAAGCGCGAAATGTACGCGAAACGCGCAGCTGTTTTTGTTATGCTTTTTTGCGGACCCGATGGCAGCGCGGCGCCGGCTGTGTCGCCTCGATACAGCGTTTGTACCCAGCAATATCTGCAAGGAAGGGAACTATCGTGAACAGATATTTACTCGCAGTAGCGCTCGGTTTCGTCGTCGGCGGTGCGGCGCATGCCGCCGTCATCGACGTGACGCCACCCGGCGCCGGCGACGCAGGCGTCCAGCCGCGCGTGGCCGACCTGGCCGTCAACGCCCGCCAGGACATCGTCACGGCCCCGGTACACATGTCGGAACTGCCTGAACCGGAAGTGTTTGCGATGATGCTGGTCGGGCTGGTCCTGCTCGGCTACCGGGCAC
>DOUW01000430.1:1258-5504 GCA_003520365.1 Massilia sp. | reverse complement strand
ACCGACTTCATCTGGGTGGTCAGGTGCTTGTCGGCCGCCGGGAATTTTTCGAAGGCGAAGCGCGGGATCTTGGTGACGACGTAGTCGATCGACGGCTCGAACGAGGCCGGGGTCGCGCCGCCGGTGATCTCGTTGCGCAGTTCATCAAGGGTAAAACCAACAGCCAGTTTCGCCGCGACTTTCGCGATCGGGAAGCCAGTCGCCTTCGACGCCAGCGCCGAGGAACGCGACACGCGCGGGTTCATCTCGATGACGATCATGCGGCCGTCGTTCGGGTTGATCGCGAACTGCACGTTCGAGCCGCCGGTGTCGACGCCGATCTCGCGCAGGACGTTGATCGACGCGTTACGCATGATCTGGTATTCCTTGTCGGTCAGCGTCTGCGCCGGTGCGACCGTGATCGAGTCGCCGGTGTGCACGCCCATCGGATCCAGGTTTTCGATCGAGCAGATGATGATGCAGTTGTCGGCCTTGTCGCGCACGACTTCCATCTCGTACTCTTTCCAGCCCAGCAGCGACTCTTCGATCAGCAGTTCCGAGGTCGGCGAGGCTTCCAGGCCGCGCTTGCAGATCGATTCGAATTCTTCCTCGTTGTAGGCGATGCCACCGCCCGAACCGCCCATCGTGAACGACGGACGGATGATGGTCGGGAAGCCCAGTTCGCGCTGCACGGCGCGCGCTTCGTCCATCGAGTGCGCCACGCCCGAGCGTGCCGAACCCAGGCCGATCTTGGTCATCGCGTCCTTGAACTTGGAGCGGTCCTCGGCCTTGTCGATGGCTTCCGGCGAGGCGCCGATCAGTTCGACGTTGTATCTTTCCAGGATGCCGTGGCGGTGCAGGTCGAGCGCGCAGTTCAGCGCCGTCTGGCCGCCCATGGTCGGCAGGATCGCGTCCGGCTTTTCCTTGGCGATGATGCGCTCGACGACCTTCCAGGTGATCGGCTCGATGTAGGTGACGTCGGCCATTTCCGGGTCGGTCATGATCGTCGCCGGATTGCTGTTTACCAGGATGACCTTGTAGCCTTCGTCGCGCAGGGCCTTGCACGCTTGTGCGCCGGAATAGTCGAACTCCGCGGCCTGGCCGATGACGATCGGGCCGGCGCCGATGATCAGGATGCTTTTGATATCACTACGCTTTGGCATTTAATTCTTCTCCTGGGCTTGCATCAGGCTGATGAAGCGGTCAAACAAGTAGGCAACGTCGGTCGGGCCGGGCGACGCTTCCGGGTGGCCCTGGAAGCAGAAGGCTGGCTTGTCGGTGCGGGCGAAGCCCTGCAGCGAGCCGTCGAACAGCGAGACGTGGGTCACGCGGCAATTCTTCGGCAGCGTGTCCGGATCGACCGCGAAGCCGTGGTTCTGCGAGGTAATCAGGACCTTCTTCGAATCCAGGTCCTGCACCGGGTGGTTGGCGCCGTGGTGGCCGAACTTCATCTTCATCGTCTTCGCACCGGACGCGAGCGCCATGATCTGGTGGCCCAGGCAGATGCCGAAGGTCGGGATGCCCTTCTCGATCAGCTCGGCCGTGGCCTTGATGGCGTAGTCGCAGGGTTCCGGGTCGCCCGGACCGTTGGCCAGGAAGATGCCGTCAGGGTTGAGCTTGAGTGCGTCTTCCGCGGTCGATTCCGCCGGCAGGACGGTGACCTTGCAGCCGCGCTCGGCCAGCATGCGCAGGATGTTGCGCTTGACGCCGTAGTCGAAGGCGACCACGTGGTATTGCGGGTTTTCCTGCTTGCCGAAGCCCTGGCCGAGCTTCCACTCGGTTTCGGTGAAGACATAAGGCTCCTTGACCGAGACGACTTTCGCCAGGTCCATGCCGGCCAGGCCGGGGAAGGAGCGGGCCAATTCCAGTGCCTGGCTTTCCGAAGGCTGGTTGCCCTGGGTGCCGGTCAGGATGGCGCCGGCCTGGGCGCCCTTCTCGCGCAGCAGGCGGGTCAGCTTGCGGGTATCGATGCCGGCGATTGCCACGACATTTTCGGCTTTCAGGTAATCCGACAGCGACTGGGTGGAACGGAAATTCGACGCCATCAGCGGCAGGTCGCGGATGATCAGGCCTGCGGCGTGGACTTTACCGGCTTCGACGTCGGCGCTGTTCACGCCGTAGTTGCCGATGTGCGGGTACGTCAGCGTGACGATCTGACGCGAGTAGCTGGGGTCGGTAAGGATTTCCTGGTAGCCCGTGATCGCGGTATTGAATACCACTTCACCGGTCGTGTGACCGGCGGCACCAATGGAATAACCTCGGAAAATCGTTCCGTCTGCAAGGGCCAGGATGGCTGGGACGGCTGGGCCAGAAAAAAATGGCGGCAAGGGTAACTCCCAATAAAGTTACCGTAGCTGCGCCACGTCAGACCGACATCCAAGGCCCACGGACGCGCGTCGCTGGTCCGAGTTGGAGGTCGTTTGGAATGAGGAATGGGAGGTAGGCGCTACGGCAAGTAAGTGAATGGCTAAACCCCCAAATTATAGCGCGTATCGAGTATGTCGGCAATGTACCGACGGATCGAAACGGGGCAAAATCGGGGTTTTTACTTACTGCAGAGCTGGGATTTTCCGGGATTCAACGGACTTGATGGGATGATGCGACGGTGAACGCGGTGCGGCGCCCCGACCGTCGCCTGAACGCGTGGGCGGCGGATTCGACAGGTCAATCAAGTAGGGTGGGCACGGAGTGCCCACCCTACGGCAGCGTCCGATATTACGAAGTAGCGACCAGCGCGGCAATGCCCGACTTGGCGATCTGCGCATCCTCGGTCGACTTCACGCCCGACACGCCGACCGCGCCGATCACGTGGCCGTCGACCACGACCGGCACGCCGCCTTCCAGCATGCCCTCGATCTCGGGCGCCGACAGGAAGGACACGCGGCCGTTGTTGATGATGTCTTCGTAGATCTTCGATTCGCGGCGGCCCAGTGCGGCGGTCTTCGCCTTTTGCGGGGCGATGTGGGCCGAGATCGGCGCCACGCCGTCCAGGCGCTGCAGCCACAGCAGGTGGCCGCCGTCGTCGACGATCGCGATCGTCACGGGCCAGTTGTTCTTGACGGCTTCGGCTTCGGCCGCGGCGGCGATGGTCTTCACGTCGTCCAGGGTCAGCATCGGTTTGGTCTGCATGAGTTTTCCTTATTGAGGTCTGAATAGTTATTGTTGCTGCTTCGCCTTGAGCTTGGCCTTGATCTGCGGCATGACCGCCGCCGCGGCCTGCTCGCCGGCGAGGATTGCCAGGTTGCGTCCGGCAAAGTCGGCGCTGCCCATCTTGCCCAGCGCCGGGGTGATGACGATGTCGGCTTCCTTCAGCTCGAAATGGTTGATGCGCTGGCCCATGATCGAAAAGGTCTGCATCAGGACGTCGAGCGAGCTGGCGGTGGCCTGGGTGTCGGCCTGGGTCGAGATGTTCACCGCGATGATGAAGTCGGCGCCCATTTCGCGCGTGAACTTCACCGGCACCGGCGCCACCAGGCCGCCGTCGACATAGGTCTTGGTCCCGATCTTCACCGGCTGGAACACGCTCGGCACCGAGGACGAGGCGCGCACGGCCAGGCCGGCATTGCCCTTGTTGAAGAGGATCGATTCGCCGGTCTTGAGGTCGGTCGCCACCGCGCCGAAGCGTTTCGGGAAGCGTTCCATCGGGACGTTGGCGACCGCCTTGTTGACGTAGTTCTGCAGGGCCTCGCCCTTGAGCACGCCCGGGGATTTCGAGAACAGCGGCAGCGCCCAGTCGGAAATCGTGGCCTCGTCCATCGTCATGGCGGTCTTTTGCAGCGCGAAGCCGTCGTAGCCGGAGGCGTACAGCGCGCCGACCACCGAACCGGCGCTGGTGCCGACCACGATCTCGGGCACGATGCCCTGGGCTTCCAGGGCCTTGATCACGCCGATGTGGGCGAAGCCGCGCGCCGCGCCGCCGCCCAGGGCCAGGCCGATGCGGACCTTCTTCGGTGGAGGCGGTTGTACGGCTACCGGGGTCGGAGGGGCTGGCGGGGTGCTGCCGCAGCCGGCCAGGACGAGCGCGCCGAGCGCGATGATGGAGGTACGTCGAGAGAACATGTGCGGGTCGAGAAAGACAATTCCCGATTGTACCGCGCAATGTGACGGGATGGATGAGGCGGGTTCTTGTAGGGTGGGTTCTTGAACCCACGCGGTTGTACCGATGCTTACCGCAAGGTCATCCGGAGACCGCCATCGACAATCGCTCGGTCGCAAGAGCCGCGTTAATGCGACCGCCGTACGGCGTGGGTTCAAGAACCCACCCTAC
>DOUW01000430.1:0-1155 GCA_003520365.1 Massilia sp. | reverse complement strand
GGTAGAAGCGTTCGGTCAGGCGCGCGATGTGCTGGGGGTCGATGCCGATTCCGGTGTCGCTCACCGCGAACTGCAGCTCGCCCTCGGCGCGGCGCCAGGACAGGGCGATGCGGCCGCCGTCGGGCGAATAGCGCACCGCGTTCGAGGCCAGGTTGGCAAACGCGCTGCGCAGCTCTTCGACGCTGCCCATCACGTCCGGGCCCTCGACCGACACCGCGATCTCGTGGCGCCCGTTCGACAGCGCCCGCGCCTCGCTCGCCACCGACTCGACCAGCGACTTGACGTCGACCCGTTCGCGGCGCAGCGGGAATTCGTCCGACTCCAGGCGCGAGAGCGTCAGCATGTCCTCGATCAGGCGCTGCATGCGCTGGCCCTGCTCGGTCATCAGCTTCAGGTGCGCTTCGCGGGTGGCGGCGTCCATGCAGGGGTCCGACATCGCGATTTCCAGGAAGCCGACGATCACGGTCAGCGGCGTGCGCAGCTCGTGCGAGGCGTTGGCGATGAAGTCGCGCCGCATCGCCTCGATGCGCTCGGCATCGGTGGCGTCGTGGGTGACCAGGATCTGGCGCCGGTTCTCGAACGGGATGATGCGGCATTCGATCTTGCGGCCGCGGAAGGACAGGGTCAGCGGCTGCTCGTAGCGGCCGAGGATGATGTAGTCGATGAAGTCGGGATGGCGCACCAGGTTGGTCACGCGCAGGCCCTTGTCGCGCTCCAGCGTCAGGCCCAGGTGGCGCTCGGCCGCCGGGTTGCACCATTCGAGGAAGAGCACGTCGTCCATGATGGCCACGCCTTCCGGCAGCAGGCGCATGGCCTGGCGGAAGCGCGCCAGCCATTCGGCCAGCTCCCCCTGGTTGCGCTCGTCCTCGCGGCGCAGGCGGTACAGGCGCGCGAAGACGTCGGTCCAGGCGCCCCAGCCGTCGGGCAGCCTGCCGGAATGCGGGTCGTCCAGCCACTGGCCCAGCTCCTGCAGGTAGCGCAGCTGCACCACCAGCGCCACCAGGGCGCCGGCCAGCGCCGCCGCCAGGGCCACGACCAGCCCGCCCAGCCACCAGACCACGCCGGCGGCCACGAAGATGGAAGCCAGGCGCAGCAGCGCCGGCACCCAGAACAGCAGTTTGGGATTCATCGGACCTTGTATGGATTATTTTTCCG
>DOUW01000071.1:267-5596 GCA_003520365.1 Massilia sp. | reverse complement strand
GATAGACCGTGCGAAAATGGCAGATGGTGCCCTGCACGGCGGCACTGCGCAGGGCCGTCCCGCGCGGCAGCAGCGCGAACTCGCCGATACCGGGGCCGGCGCCATCGAAGCCGTCCTGTGCCAGCTGGGCGATCGCATACGAGGGCAAGGGCCGCAGGTAGTGCGGATACAGGCTCTCCAGCAGGGCCTCGGTGAACTTCGGATAGTCGTCGTCGAGGCGCTTGTGGATGCGTGCGCTCATCAGCGCCACCGACTGGATCAGGCGCGCGACGCCCGGATCGTCGATGCTGTCGCCGGCGATATGGAGCGCGCCCGCCGGCTTCGGAAAACGGCTGCGGAACTCGCGCGCGAACTGACCGAACAAACCCAGCTCTTCCTCGAAATACCGCAGAAGCTCATCCATACGTTCTCCGCAAAAATTGCTGAAGACCAAGATGTATGCTCCCATCGCGCTCCTTTGCAGACATTGACAGGCGCCAAACAGCCCGCTCGCATGTACTCCGGCCGTGCACGCGAGCGCCTCCGCTTCGTTCGCGGCGGCGGTAGCCCGTCGACGACATCCTGTCGCGGCGGCTGCTGTTCGTGAAGATGACGAACATCCCCATCGAGATCTAAGCGATCAGGAAATAATCACGATTGAACTGATTTTCCTTAAACCTCTCCTTTTGGCTGTGGCTCAATTCGACGATTGACCACTTGTGCCTCATTTGATTGCGCAATCTCAATTTTGAGCGACAACTCAACCATAAAATTGTTTCGATGCAAGGTTTTGCGGGCATTTTTTGGGAGAGGCAGCAATGTTCAAGCTAGGCCATCACATGAGGACGCGTCCTGCAGGCATCCGCTCCCGGCCGGCCAGCATGCCGCTCCGGCGTCAGCGCGGCGCCTTTGCCGTGATGACGGCGGCGCTGATTCTCGTCATGCTCGGCTTTTGCGGCCTGGCGATCGATCTCGGCAGGGTCTATAACCGCAAGGTCGAGTTGCAGGCGCTGGCGGACGCCGTGGCGCTTTCCGCAGCAGCCGAACTCGACGGCACTGCGGCCGGCATCCAGCGGGCCGCGAATGCCGCGGCCCAGTCGGCTGCCAGGAACGCCCTGTATGACTACAACACCGCCGGCGTCGTCTGGTTGCCGAATGCGCTCAGGTTCGGCGCCGCCCCCGATGGCGAGGCATGGCTCGACGGCGCAGAAGCACAAGGACAGGCGCGGAACCTGTTCTATGTCGAAGTCGACACCGGCCGCCTCGCGGACGACCATGGCCTCGTGCACATGGCGCTGCTCCAGGTACTCCCATCCGCCAGCGCCACTGCCCGGACCGGCGCCCGCGCGGTTGCCGGCCGTTCGACGATCAATGTCAACCCGTTGGCGATTTGCGCCATGTCCGATACGGCGATCAAGGAGCGGGATACGGAACTGGTCGAATATGGATTTCGTCGCGGCGTCAGCTATAACCTGATGCGGCTGAATCACGACAGCAATGCGAAAGGGGCGCATTTCCTCGTCAATCCGATGGCGCCGCCAGGAAAGCCGGGCGGCTCAGTGAAAACGAGGCTGGATGTCCTCCGGCCCTTCGTCTGTACCGGCACGATGGCCATGTCGCGGGTAACCGGCGGAAATCTCACGGTCGAACATGACTTCCCCCTCGCAGGCCTGTTTGCCCAGCTCAATTCCCGCTTCGGTAGCTACACCGCGCCGTGCACCTCGACCGGTGCCCCGCCCGACACCAATGTGATGGAATACACGGTCTCGACCGCCACGAACGCCATCACCTGGATGGAGGACAAGCCGGCGGGACAGGGAGCGGCCGAGGCGACAGCCAGCACCAAGCTGTTCACCATCGCCGAGCTGGACTCGGCCGATACCGGAACGACAGCGGACAAGTGGGGCCCGCTGTGGATCAACACCAGGGCAGCCAAGTATTCGGCTGCGGAACCGTATTCCACCTTCAACGCCACGACCACGGACTGGCAAAAGCTGTACAAGCCCGGCACGCCGAAACCGAAGAACACCTATCCCTCGTCGGTCCCTGCCAAGACCAGCAGTTTCAGTCTGTCCCCGTCCGGGGGACTCAAAGGCGTGGCCGACCGCCGGATCCTGAACATTCCCCTGCTGCGCTGCCCGGTCGACGCAGGCGCGCCGGCAACGGCGGAGGCCCTGGCGATCGGCAAGTTCTATATGACGGTCAAGGCCAGCGAGGACAGTCTGTTTGCGGAGTTTGCCGGCCTCGCCAAGGAAGAAGCGCTTGTTGGACAAGTGGAGCTATACCAATGACAGGTCTTTATCGCTCGATCAGCGTCCGCCGTCAGGACGGCTCCGTTGCCGTGGAGGCGGCAATCATCATTACCCTGATCCTGGTGCCGCTGCTGGCCTTCATTCTTTTTTTCGGAAGGTATTTCTGGTACTACACCGTTGCCCAGAAAGCCGTGCATGACGCTTCACTCGCCATGGCGACGCTGCCGCTCGCGCATATCAGGGCGGGCGGCGCGGAAGATCTCGCGGAACGCATCATCGGCTGGGAAACGGAAGATTTCGATGAAATGACGCGGGCGACACTCGCGCCTGCGGTGGACTGCTGGTACAGATTCCCTGCCAGCGCGACCACCTTGACCAGATTGAGCTGCAACAACGCCACCTTGACGCCTGTCGACGTCAGGGCGAGCTTGGTCATGACCGTCAGCGATCCCTTCCTTGCCCCGTTCACCGGCCCCGTCGCGGGCCTCGACGGCCTTCCCATCATTACCCAGGTGTCGATGCGCTATGTGGGACGCTGATCGCCGGCCGTCATGCGCGCGCGGCGCATGGATGAAGAAACAGGGCGGCGTGGCCGCTGTCGAGTTCGCTCTTCTCGTTCTCGTCTTCTTCAGCCTGATATTCGGCGTACTCGAGATAGCGCGCCTTATCTACCTGTGCAATACGCTGCAGGAAGTCACCAGACGGGCGGCCGTCCTGGCCATGGACTTTCCTTTCGACCAGACCTCGCGCGATACGATCCGAAAACAGGCGCTGTTCCAGGACAGGAACGGCAACCTCGTCCTTGGCGCACCGATCACCTTCGAACACCTGAGGCTGGAATACCTGTCGGTCTCGCCTGGCACGGGAAACACGCTCGACCTTCAGCCGGTGACCGCGCTGCCCGCGGATCCGGCAACGAACCGCCTCAACTGCCTCGCAAACCCGCACGCCGGAAACTGTATCCGCTTCATCCGCGTGCAGGTCTGCCAGCCCGGCGCATCGGCAAACTGCAAGCGGGTGCCCTACGAGACGCTGTTCCCGCTGATCGATCTCCGGCTGCTCGGCTTGCCTCGCGCGCAGACGGTGGTTCCGGCGCAAAGCCTGGGGTACAGGGGTGGAGAGACGCCGGCGCTGTGATGCAGGTTTCGGGATGGAGTACAAAAAAGCCACCTTTCGGTGGCTTCACGCAAGATCGAACAGGGATTCGCCCACCTACCGCGGGCTGCGCTTACAAAAGAAAAAGCCACCTTTCGGTGGCTTTCTCTTTGTAACTTGGCGGAGGCGGTGGGATTCGAACCCACGATACAGGTTTAAGCCCGTATGCTTCCTTAGCAGGGAAGTGCCTTCGGCCACTCGGCCACGCCTCCAGTCAGCTCTTAACAATGTTGCTCGTTGTCGCTGAGTGCACGCATATTAATGGCCACACCTCATTTGGTCAAGGAAGCGCGGCCAAATTTTTGAAAAAAGTTAAGCTTGCTCCAGATCAAAAGCTTTATGGAGGGCACGGACGGCCAGCTCCATGTATTTCTCGTCGATCAGGACGGAAATCTTGATCTCGGAGGTCGAGATCATCATGATGTTGATGCCCTCGTCCGCCAGCGTGCGGAACATCTGCGAGGCGACGCCGACGTGGCTGCGCATGCCCACGCCCACCGCCGACACCTTCGACACCTTGGCGTCGCCCAGGATGCGGGTGTAGCCGAGCGCTTCGCGTTCGCCTTCCAGCACGGCCAGGGCACGCTGGTAGTCGTTGCGCGAGACGGTGAAGGTGAAGTCGGTCTTGCCGTCCACCGACTGGTTCTGGATGATCATATCCACTTCGATGTTGGCGTCCGAGATCGGGCCCAGGATGTGGAATGCGACGCCGGGCCTGTCCTGCACGCCCAGGACAGTGATCTTGGCTTCATCACGGGTGAATGCGATACCGGAGATGACGGCTTGTTCCATGTTGGTTTCTTCCTCAAACGAAATCAGGGTGCCCGAACTGGCTTCCTCGGCCAGCGGCATCAGGGGGTCGGTCAGCGACGACAGCACGCGCGTCGGGACCTGGTAGTTACCGGCGAACTCGACCGAGCGCGTCTGCAGCACCTTCGAGCCGAGCGAGGCCAGTTCCAGCATTTCCTCGAACGTAATCTTCTCCAGGCGGCGCGCCTCGTCCACCACGCGCGGGTCGGTGGTGTAGACGCCGTCGACGTCGGTGTAGATCAGGCATTCGTCGGCCTTCAGCGCCGCGGCGATCGCCACGGCCGAGGTGTCCGAGCCGCCGCGGCCCAGGGTCGAGATATTGCCCTCTTCGTCCACGCCCTGGAAGCCGGTGATGATGACGATCTTACCCGCGTCGAGGTCGGCACGCACGCGCGAGTCGTCGATCGACTGGATGCGCGCCTTGGTGAAGGCGGAGTCGGTGCGGATGCCGGCCTGCCAGCCGGTGTAGGACACGGCGTCCTTGCCGATCGCCAGCAGCGCCATCGCCAGCAGGCCGACCGACACCTGTTCGCCGGTCGAGGCGATCATGTCCAGTTCGCGCGGATCCGGCTGCGGCATGATTTCCTTGGCAAGACCGATCAGGCGGTTGGTCTCGCCCGACATCGCCGACGGCACCACGACGATTTTGTGCCCGGCGTCATGCCACTTGGCGACGCGGGCCGCAACGTTCTTGATACGGTCCGTCGAGCCCATCGACGTACCACCGTATTTGTGGACAATTAAAGCCATAACTGTAAGCTTTCCAGCTTGTGAAGGATCAAAGGGGATACTTACTCTAGCATGTTGCAGCGCAAAATCACAAGGGACTAAGTCCGAAAAGCTATACGGAATACAAATAAAGTAATACGGTTTTCGAATAGAAATTATTCGGCGCTGTCACCGTTCGCTATGGATGAGCAGTGAACTGTCGAGCTCATTCACGGTCCAACCCGTATCGCCATCGATACGGGTCCGTCATGAAAGCGCCTCGCTTCACGAANNCGGCTGCCGGGCTGCACCAGGTGCCCGCGCTGATCGGACAAGTCAGGTCGGCGGGACGCTGCTGCCCCCGTTGCCGGTGTGAACGCTTGCATCGGTATGGCTATGCGAACGACCTGCAGCGCTACCGCTGC
>DOUW01000071.1:0-166 GCA_003520365.1 Massilia sp. | reverse complement strand
TCATCCACAGCGAACGGTGACAGCACCAATTATTCCGCCCGGCAGGTGGGGCGGGCGTTGCCCGAGGGGTGCGGGGCGCGGCGGCGCCACCGGCACGGGCCTACCGGTGGGCGATGCAAACAGTCAGCGCAGCTCGCTCAGGCGTTCGCGGGCTGCCAGCGCAGCG
>DOUW01000066.1 GCA_003520365.1 Massilia sp. | reverse complement strand
CACGCCAGGCTGGCCGTCGCGCGCGGGCAGCCGCCGAGCGCCTCCGCGCTGGCCGGCATGCTGGTCGCGCTCGGCTACTTCGGCTTCGGCCTGACCGAGATGATGTTCTATTCGGGTAAGTCCTGCCTGTTTTACGCGCTCATGATATTCATTCTCATGGGCTTTTGCCTGAACGAGAAAGAAGAATTTGGAAACTAGCACCATCGTCAAACGCCTGCTGGCGATCATCAAGCCGTATCGCTCGCGCGCCTTCCTGGCGCTGTTCGCGATGGCCGGCACCGCCGCCACCCAGCCGCTCCTGGCCAAGGCGCTCGAACTGCTGCTCGACAAGGGTTTCGGACCGAACAAGGTCGAGTTCAGTTTATGGCTGGTGCCTGGGATCCTGATTTCGATCTTTGCGCTGCGCGGGGTGTTTACCTTCTCGACCGCCTACCTGAACAACTGGGTCCTGAGCCGCGTGCTCAACGACCTGCGCCGCATGGCCTTCTCGCGCGTGCTGCGCCTGCCGGTGGCGCGCTTCCACGAAGAGTCGACCGGCAAGATCATCAACACCGTGATCGGCGACGTGCGCCAGGTGGTCGACATGATCAATTCGGTCTTCGTCGCCTACGTGCGCGACGTGCTGGTGGTGCTCGGCCTGCTCGGTGCGCTGCTCTACCTGAACTGGCGCCTGACCCTGATCGCGATGGTGGTGGTGCCGCTCACCGCCGTGATCGTGCGCACCACCACCGGCCGCCTGCGCCGCCTGAACCGCGAGAACCAGCGCGTCACCGCCGAGATGACCCAGGTGGTCGAGGAAGCCACCCGCGGCCACCAGGTGATCCGCGTGTTCGCCGGCGAAAGCTACGAGCGGCGCCGCTTCGAGCGCCGCAGCGAAGCCATGCGCGGCTTCTCGCAACGCATGACGGTGGCTTTCGCCGCCACCACCCCGATCACCCAGGTGGCCACCGCGGTCGCGGTGTCGGTGGTGATCGTGATGGCGATCCAGTCCGACATGACGGTCGGCGAATTCACCAACTTCACCACCATGATGCTGATGCTGCTCACGCCGCTGAAATCCCTGGCCGAAGTGAACGGCCCGATGCAGCGCGGGATCGCCGCCGCCGAAACCGTGTTCTCGATCATCGACGCGCCGGTCGAGCACGACCCGGGCACCCGTACGATCGAGCGCGCCCAGGGCCACCTGCGGTTCGAGCACGTCGGCTTCACCTATCCGGGAGCGCAGGCGCCGGCCCTGACCGACATTACGCTCGACGTGCAGCCGGGCCAGACCGTGGCCCTGGTGGGCGTCTCGGGCGGCGGCAAGTCGACCTTCGTGAACCTGGTGACGCGCTTCTACGACCCCCAGGCGGGACGCATCCTGCTCGACGGCATTCCGTATGAAGAATTGACCATGGCCAGCCTGCGCCAGCAACTGGCGATGGTGAGCCAGAACGTGGTGCTGTTCGACGACACGCTGGCGGCCAACATCGCCTACGGGGCCGAGCAGATCGACTACGAACGCCTGGCGGCCGCGGTCAAGGCCGCGCACCTGACGGATGTCGTGGCCAAGCTGCCGGAAGGCGTCGAGACGAAGATCGGCGAGAACGGCATGCGCCTGTCGGGCGGCCAGCGCCAGCGCGTGGCGATCGCGCGCGCGATCTACAAGGATGCGCCGGTGCTGATCCTGGACGAGGCGACCTCCGCGCTCGACAACGAATCCGAGCGCGCGGTCCAGGCCGCGCTCGACACCCTGATGGCCGGCCGCACCACCCTGGTGATCGCGCACCGCCTGTCGACCATCGAACGGGCCGACCGCATCGTCGTCATGGAAGCGGGCCGCATCGTCGAGCAGGGCACGCACGAGACGCTGCTGGCGGCAAATGGGATGTATGCGAATTTGTACCGCCTGCAGTTCGCGGCGGCGACCAACGCCTGACGGCTACCGATCTCGTAGGGTGGGCACGCTGTGCCCACGCGGTGATCGTTATCGGCTCCGTGATCGGGCTCGATGATCTTGCCGTCAACTATCACCGCGTGGACACAGGTGTCCACCCTACGAAAAACGGCGTACCGGAAGCTTCCGGTACGCCGTTTTTTCATCTGGAACAAGCCAGGAACTCAGCCCTTGACCATCCCGTCGATGATGCCGCCACCCAGGCAGATATCGCCGTCGTACAGCACGGCCGACTGCCCCGGCGTGACCGCCCACTGCGGTTCAAGGAACTCCAGCGCAAAGCGCTCCAGGCCGTCGGCGACGACTTCGCAGGCGACGTCCTGCTGGCGGTAGCGCGTTTTGGCCGACAGCATGCCGGCCGGCGGCTCGCCCGCGATCCAGCTGGCTTGGCCGGCCTCGAGACGGGCGGACAGCAGCCACGGATGGTCGTGGCCCTGCACGATATATAAGGTGTTGGTCGCGATGTCCTTGCGCGCCACGAACCACGGCTCGCTGGTGCCGTCGGCGTTCTTGTGCGACTTCAGGCCGCCGATGCCGATGCCCTTGCGCTGGCCGAGCGTGTAGAACGACAGGCCGATGTGTTCGCCCACGGTCTGGCCGTTGTCGAGCTTGATCGGGCCCGGCTTGTGCGACAGGTAGCGGTTCAGGAATTCGCGGAACGGGCGCTCGCCGATGAAGCAGATGCCGGTCGAATCCTTTTTTGCCGCGTTCGGCAATTGCAGTTTTTCGGCGATCTTGCGCACCTCGGTCTTCGGGATCTCGCCCAGCGGGAACAGCGACTTCGACAGCTGCGCCTGATTCAGGCGGTGCAGGAAGTAGCTCTGGTCCTTGGTGTGGTCGAATGCTTTCAGCAGCTCGAACTTGCCCGCGTCGTTCTGGCGCACGCGCGCGTAGTGGCCGGTCGCGATCAGGTCGGCGCCCAGCTTCATGGCGTGGTCGAGAAAGGCCTTGAACTTGATCTCGGCATTGCACAGCACGTCCGGGTTCGGGGTGCGGCCGGCCTGGTATTCGCGCAGGAATTCGGCGAACACGCGGTCCTTGTATTCGGCGGCGAAGTTGACGGCCTCGATGTCGACGCCGACCACGTCGGCGACGCTGGCCGCGTCGATCCAGTCCTGGCGCGACGAGCAGTATTCGGAATCGTCGTCGTCTTCCCAGTTCTTCATGAACAGGCCGACCACGTCGTAGCCCTGTTCCTTCAGCATCCATGCCGCGACCGAGGAGTCGACTCCGCCCGACATCCCGATCACGACTTTTTTCTTGCTCATGTTACGTCCGTTGTTGATAGCCCGCCCTCGAACACCGAAGGGTGGGTGTGCAGCAGCGCCAGTTCGGTGCGCTTGCCCGCCAGGTAGTCGTCCACGCATTGCAGCACGATCGGGCTGCGGTGGCGTTCCGGGCAGGCGGCGATTTCGTCGCGCGTCATCCACAGGGTGCGCAGGATGCCCTCGTCGAGCGGCTGGTCGAACTGGCGGCCGGCCTTGCCGCAGAAGGTGAAGCGCAAATAGGTGACGTCGGCATTGCGCGACTTCGAGTGGTAGCGCGACATGTACATGCCGACCAGCGCCTCGGGAATGAATTCGTGCGCGGTTTCTTCCAGGGATTCGCGCACCACCGCCTGCTCGAGCGACTCGTGCGGGTCGAGATGGCCCGCCGGCTGGTTGAGCTTGATTCCTTCGCTTGTCTCTTCCTCGATCAGCAGGAAACGCCCATCGCGTTCGATGATGGCGGCAACGGTGACTGACGGTCTGAAGGTATGGGTCATGCGCGTCCTCGGAAATGAGCCGGTATTTTACAGTGCTGCGCAAAGCGTTGCTCGCCGGTACGTGTGCAGCGCAGCAAAAAAGCGCCAATTGCGTTGATCTGATACAAAAAAACAGCACATCCAGCCCCAGCTGTATCGTATTTACCTCGAAAATGACCGGTCGGCCGGGATTGCCATTGTTAGTAGAAAAAATCCAATGTTTACGTGGTAGATTTCATATAGAAAACAAACAACCAGAGAGGCGTGCATGAGAATCGGCATACCGGCTGAGACACGGCCGGGCGAAACCCGCGTAGCAGCAACTCCAGAAACCGTCAAAAAACTGGCGGGCCGGCATGAGGTCCTGGTGCAGTCCGGCGCCGGACTGCATGCCGCCGTCGTCGACGATGCGTATGCCGCCGCCGGCGCCAGGATTGTCAATGCGGACGAGGCCTTCGGCGCCGACATGGTGCTGAAAGTGCGCGCCCCGAACGAGCTCGAGCGCAGCCGCATGAGGCCGGGCACGGTCCTGGTCGGCATGCTCAATCCCTTCGATACCGACAACCTCGCCGCCATGGCCAGCGCGCGCCTGACCGCCTTTGCCCTGGAAGCGGCGCCGCGCATCACGCGCGCGCAGTCGATGGACGTGCTGTCGAGTCAAGCCAACATCGCCGGCTACAAGGCG
>DOUW01000067.1:286-8171 GCA_003520365.1 Massilia sp. | reverse complement strand
GCCGCCGGTGGCCGAGCCCTGCACCACGCCGACCGGGGTTTCCTTGGCGCCGGGCGAGTGCAGGTTGTCGCCGCCGATCGGCGTCAGGTCGTGCTGGCCCGCCTGGCTCAGGTAGAAGCTGCTGATGCGCTCCGGCGCGAAACCGGCGTCGGCCAGGGCGCGGCGCGCCACGTCGACCTCGTCCTGGAGCTGGAAGTGCCCTGCAATGATGGTGGACATGGAATTCTCCTGCATCGATAGATGACCGAAGCATGCTCCTGCTGGGCTGCTGATTCTGTACGCAAACGCACGCAGTTCATTGCCACTGCCCGTAAGCCATGCCGTGGAACGCGGGCTCGGGCGCCGGCGGCGCGCTCCAGGCGCGCGGGTCGACCCGGTAATACTTCAGGAACTCCTCATACAGCGCGCCGTGGCGCTCGGCCAGCCGGTGCGGCTGCTCGAAGAAGGCCTCGGTCGCGACCGCGAAGAACTCGGCCGGATTGGTGGCGCCGTAATGGTCGAGCACGCCTTGCTGGCCGAACCAGGCATCGTGGCGCAGCGCCGCGAAGTCGCGCGAGAGCACTTCCGACCAGCTGCGGTAACGCTCGGCGCTGCCCAGGTAGGGCGCGCCGTTGGTGCTGCCCGATTCGCTGTCGAGCTGGTGCGCGAACTCGTGCAATACGACGTTGTGGCTCGGCGGCTCCTCGTTGTCGGCGCGCTGGACATGGTCCCAGGACAGGATCACGCGGCCGTCGCCCCAGGATTCGCCCAGCAGGTCCTGGCGCTCCTCGGTCACGACGCCGGCCTCGTCGACCTGGCGCCGCGGCACCAGGAAGGCGCCCGGATACACCAGCACCGAATGCAGCGTCGGGTAGACTGCGTCGCCGCGGGTGCCCAGCAGCAGCAGGCAGGCCTGGGCCGCGATCGTCACCCGCATCTCGTCCGTGACCTCGAGTCCGGCGCAGCCGACAAACGTCTTTTCGTGGAGGAAGCGGCGCACCAGGCGTTCGAGGCGGGTGCGCTGGGCGCCGTCCATGCCGCGGTATTGCGTGACGTTACGCTCGATGGTAGCCAGGAAGCCGGGAGGAAGCGGGCGCGACAGCGCACGGCGCAGGCGCCAGCGCGGCACCGCCCAGGCCAGCAGCAGGGCCGCCACGATCAGGGACACCGTCACCAAGGCTTCCATCGCCCCGCCCCTTTCGACATCGACAGGATGTTCACGCGGCCGCCGAACGCGCGGCCAGGTGCGATTCCAGCTCGTCGGCGCCGCCGATCAGCTGGCCGCCAATGAAGACCTGGGGCCAGGTCATGCGCCCGCTGACGGCGCGCAGCACGCCCGTGTTGATCTTCTGGCTCTGGGAAATGTCAGTGTAGCGCAGGCGGTGCTTCGCCAGTGCCGCCTTGGCGCGGGCGCAGAACGGGCAGCCGGGGCGCGAAAACATCACGATCGGCTCGGGGGCCTCGGCCTCGGGGTTGATGTAGGCGAGCATGGTGTCGGCATCCGAGACCTCGAAGGGATCGTCGTCGCCCTCGGCCTCGATGAACATCTTCTCGATGATGCCGTCGCGCACCAGCATCGAATAGCGCCAGGAACGCTGGCCGAAGCCGAGGTCGCGTTTGTCGACCAGCATGCCCATCGCGCGCGCGAAGTCGCCATTGCCGTCGGGAATGAAGGTGATCGCGTCCGCGTCCTGGCCATGCTTCCATTCGTTCATGACGAAGGCGTCGTTGACGGCAATGCAGACGATCTCGTCGGCGCCGTTATCGCGCAGCACAGGCGCCAGTTCGTTGAAACGCGGCAGGTGGGTCGAGGAACAGGTCGGCGTGTAGGCGCCGGGCAGCGCGAACACGACGACAGTTTTGCCCTGGAACAGGTCCTCGCTCTTCAGGTCCTGCCATTGGTCATCGGGACGCGTCTTGAAGACGACACGCGGTACTGGTTTGCCTTCCAGCGATTCGGCACTCGGCAGCATGGGGTTTCCTTTTCCGTTAGCGGGACGCGGCAGAGCGCCGCACCCGCCGAACTTGGGGCCTGTTGACGGGATTTCAACGGCAGGAAATGACCGGCTGCGTCCGGGGTGCGTGGCCCGGGTGACGCGACCGGGATGACGCGACGCGTTAACGGCACACGCCGCGCAGTGCGCGGCGTGTGCGTGACGACAGCGATCGTCGAATCAGGAGGGCGCCGCGGGTCTCCACCACCGCGCCCTTCCGGCAGGCGTGTGTACGGCTTAGGTGCGCTCTTTGGCGACCTGGTTCGGGGCTGGGCCGAACAGCGCGGCGACCAGCGGATCGCGGGTGACCGGGCTGCGGTTCACGCGGATCGCGTAGTGGGTGTCGTCGGCCAGGATGTGGAAGTGGCGGCCGCTGCCGGCCATGCTCTGCTCGCGCAGGCCCGGACGCTCCTTGCGCGGGGCGGCGCCTTCGCGCTTCGGCTGGCAGATCGCGGCCAGGAAGGCCTTGACGCGCTCCTGGTCCGGGCAGATCTGGTAGACGGCCTTGCCCAGGTAGGTGGCGGTGCCTTCGATGTAGCGGGCCAGTTCGATGACGCCGGCTTCGCGCAGGTCGCGGATGTACTTGCGTGCGCCGGACGGCGAGAATTTGAGGAACCATGCAATCTCGTCGGCGAGCATTTCATGGGTCGACAGTTCGTTGATGAGCTTTTGCATGTTCTCGATCCGACGCTGGGTGGCAGAGGTCGACCGCACACGCTCGATCGGCGCCAGCGAGATCGGCGCACGTTCGGTCGGCTGGGGCGGCACGCGTTCGATCAGCGCTGAGTTGCTGGAAGTGTGCACTGCGCCGTGTTCGCCTTGCACCGCGTTGTGATGAGTCGTTGCATGCATGTTGGTGTACTCCGTTAGATAGAGAGAGACTGTGTGGTCCGGGTCGCTGTGTGTCGTCTGACACCCTGACAACACCTCGGGTTCCGCTTAACTGGCCACAAGATTGCCTGCGTCAGCCCGGCCGGTCTGTGCGCCAGCCCACATTGGCAAAATTCCACCAGGCATTTCGACAATTTTTTTCCTGCTCAAAATCAAGAGTTCGCAGGCAAATTTCCGGCTTGTTGTAGAATGACGACAGAAGTGTAGAAAATTAGAAACATTCCTCCAATTTTCGCGTCGAGTCTTCCCTCTATATATAGGGACGCCCTGAAGAAGATAACAATGTTGCGGTTTTGTCACTCAGCAGTTCCTATAGGTGCGCTAGCGCACGGACCCATCGGAACTCGGCCTCGTACTCTTCACTCCAACATCACTGTCAAGGCATGCGATGTCACCCTACCTTTCAACTTATGGGAGTTTCCTGTGAATAATTCGAAGAAGATCGCCCTGGCCGTCGCCATGTTCTGCGCCGCCGGCACCACGCTGGCTCAAGAAGCGCCGAGCGCGACCATCAACCCGTCCTGGTACATCCAGCCAAGCGTCGTCGGCATCAAGCCCGACGCCGATTTCGGCACCGACCACAAGGACTGGGGCGGCGGCCTGAAGTTCGGTAAGGCAGTGCACCGCTACTGGGACATCCAGATCGGCGCCACCCATGCCCGTTCCGAAGACGGCCCTGCGGAGTATCGCCAGACCCTGCTGGGCGTCGATGCGCTGCTGATGCTGTCGCGTGAGCGCTTCCGCCCATTCGTCCTGTTCGGCGTCGGCGCCGAGCGCGACAAGGTTGACAATCCGCTGCGCCGTGTCAGCAAGAACTCCCCTTACGCCACCGCCGGTATCGGCTTCCAGGCCGACCTGAGCCCGCAGTGGAGCCTGCAGGCAGACATCCGCTCGGTGCGCGGCTTCCTGCGCGACGACGAGCTGTACGGCTTCAAGCAGAGCAACAACAAGTACGTCACCGTCGGCCTGAACTACGCCTTCAACCCGCCGCCAGCACCGCCGGCACCGGCTCCAGCCCCGGTCGTCGAGGCCCCGCCGCCAGCACCGGCTCCGGTCGCTCCGCCGCCGCCGCCGCCGGCACGCTTCGAGAAGGTCACGCTGGAAGCCTCGAAGATGTTTGACTTCGACAAGGCCGAACTGCGCATGCCGGCGCCGCGCCTGGACGAGATCGCCGCTGCCCTGCAAGCCGACACCAGCATCACCAACGTCGACATCACTGGCTACACCGACCGCCTGGGTTCGGAAAAGTACAACCAGAAGCTGTCGGAGCGCCGTGCCAACGCCGTGCGTGACTACCTGGTCAGCAAGGGCGTCGACGCCGGCCGCCTGAACGCCGTCGGCAAGGGCGAAGCAAACCCGGTCGTCGAGTGCAACCAGAAGAAGCGTGCCGAGCTGATCGCTTGCCTGGAACCGAACCGCCGCGTCGAAGTCGAGCAGATCACGATCGAGAAGCGCGTGCAGTAATGTGACCCCGGCCAGCGAGGCATCGGCCTGTTCCAACGGGCGTTCGCTGGCCGCCCACACCACAAGGGGCCTCGTGCCCCTTTTTTCTTTTCTGGAGGATCCGGTATGGCTGTAAAAAAATGGCTTCCATTCTCACGCCAGATCATCCACGTGATGCGTTGCGCGGTCACCGAATGGCTGGCCCACCGCGCGTCCAGCAAGGGTGCCGCCCTGGCTTTCTATACCCTGTTTTCGCTCGCGCCCATCCTGGTGCTGGTCATTGCGGTCGCCGGCTTCTTCTATGGCGCCGATGCGGCACGCGGGCAATTGTTCAACGAATTGCGCGGCCTGGTCGGGGCCCAGGGCGCCGACACCATCCAGACCGTGCTCGCCGGTGCGCAGAACAAGGAGTCCGGACGCCTGGCAACTATCGTCGCGACCATCCTGCTGCTGGTCGGCGCCACCACCGTGTTTGCCGAGCTGAAGGACAGCCTGGACGAGATCTGGGGCGTGCCGGCGCCGAAGGATGCGAGCTGGTGGGACACGGTGCGCACGCGCCTGCTCTCCTTCGGCCTGATCCTGGTGCTGGGCTTCCTGCTGATGGTGTCGCTGGTGGTGAGCGCGGCGATGGCGGTGGTCGAGAACTACTTCGGCGGCATGTACAAGGAAGCCTCGGTCATCGTCGGCTGGATTTCCTCGTGCATCAGCTTCCTCGTCATTGCCACCCTGTTCGGCGTGATCTACAAGCTGCTGCCGCGCATCAAGCTGTCCTGGCATGACGTGACCATCGGCGCCCTCGGCACCGCGGCCATGTTCACTCTGGGGAAATTCGGCATTGGACTGTATATCGGCAACAGCGGCGCGGCCAGCAGCTTCGGTGCAGCAGGTTCCCTGATCGCCCTGCTGCTGTGGGTATATTATTCGGCCCAGATCTTCTTCCTCGGCGCCGAGTTCGCCCGCCAGTATGCGCTGCAGCTGGGCAGCCTGCGCCACAAGCCGGACCACGAAACCGGCGCCAGGAACGTCAAGCGCATGGCCTGAGAAACCAAGTCCTGCGGCGGGAAGGCGCCTGGCGCAGGATGCCTTCCCTGCTCCGCTGGCCGGCGGCTATTCTCCCAGCAGTTCGGCCAGCGCTTCCATTCCCTCGACCCGCTCGGCCACCACCTTCAGCACCACCACCACGGGCACACCGAGCAACAAGCCCCACATGCCCCACAGCCAGCCCCAGAACAGCAGGCTCACAAAAACGGCGGCCGGGTTCATCTTTGCGATCTTGCCGGTCATCCAGGTCGTCACGACCATGCCAACCAGGGTGGCGATGCCCATCGAGGCACCCGCCACCAGGATCACCATGCGCAGCGACTCGAACTGCATGAAAGCGACCAGCCCGGTGGCCGAGGTGATCAGCAAGGGGCCGAAGTAAGGCATGATGTGGGCCACGCCGGCAAAGATGGCCCAGGCGCCGGCGTTATTCAGCCCGATCGCGCGCAGCGCCACCCACATCAGGAGCGCCAGCAGGACGTTCGTCACCAACAGCATGAACATGTAGTTCTGGATCGAGGTATTGATGTCGTCCAGGATATGCACGGTCACTTTTTTCCGCGTCAGCGAGGGGCCGGTCAGCTTGACCAGCTTGCGCTTGAAGGTATCGCCCGCGAGCAGCAGGAAGAACACCAGGAACACCACCATGGTGGCCTGGGTGACGAAGGCAGCCAGGCCGACCGAGCCGGCCAGCAACCAGTCGGTGAGCCGGAAGCTCGACGACTGCTGGGCCAGCGTCGGGCGGCGCTGGATCAGGCGCGGATTGGCGCCGACATTGGCGGTGGCCTGTTCGAGCTCGGCGGCCGCCTTCTGCACCCGCTGGATGGTCGAGCCCTCGCCGCCGGCGGCACTGGCGACCAGCTTGCTGACTTTCTGGGTCAGCGTCGGCAGCTCGTCGAGGATGTTGATGAATTCGTCCTGGAGCCGGAGCATGGTCGCGCCCAGGCCGCCGAGCAAGGCGGCGGTGACGATGGTCGCGCCGATCAGGCGCGGAATCCGCACGCGCTCGAGCCAGCGCACGACCGGACTCAGGGTATAAGCGATGAAAATGCCGAGCAGTAGCGGCACGAAGAATTTTTGCGCCCATTGCAGCGCGAAGACGAAGGCGACGGTGGCCAGGATGCCCAGCGACAGGCCGCGGGCGTTGACGTGGATCGGGAGGCGCAGGCCTCCGGCATGGAGCGCCAGGTCGTCGGGCGAGCCGGCGACGGCTTCCGGCTTCACGGCCTCGGCCGTGATTGCCGGTGTTGCCCCAGGGGCGGCGGGTTTCTGCGGCTCGGCGGGAGCCGAGCCAGGACTGGCGAGTTGCATGTGTTTGCCGATATGAGTTTGCCGGTCCGCGCCGCCCCGGCGGCGGGGATTACTTCACGCGGATGTCGTTCTTGACCGATGTTACACCCTTCACGCCGCGTGCGACCTCGACGGCGCGCTGGGCGTCGCTCGGCTGGGCCACGAAGCCCGACAGCTGGACGTCGCCCTTGAAGGTCTCGACGTTGATTTCGGTTGCCTTCACGGTCGAGTCGGCGGCAAAGGCGGCCTTCACCTTGGCGGTGATGACGCTGTCGTCGATGTATTCGCCGGCGCTTTCGCGTTGCGGGTTCGAAGCGCAACCGGCCATGGTGAATGCGAGGGCGCCAGTGAAGACGGCGGTAGCGAGACGTTGGGTGATTTTCATGATGTATCCCTTTCTATCGTTGGTCAAAGTTACAGCGTGGTAAAACATTGGATTGCTCACTAAGAGCGGGACCGGTACGTCATTTGCCGTACGCGGTTTTTGCGGCCTGGACGCACTGGTCCTTCGCCGCGCCGGCAAACGCGTCGCACTTCTGCAGCGCGACCCGGTATTGCGCCGTCAGTTTGTCTTCGCGCGCGTTGTTGCGCGCTTCGATCATCTTGCGGTCCGCGGTGGCGTCGGCCTGGGCAGCGACCTGGGCCGCCTTGGCCTGCTTCAGGCACACGTCGCGGTCATTGCCCGCCAGGGCGCCGCAACGCGCCTTGTCGCGCGCGAAATTGGCGTCCGCGATGCGCATGCGGGCCTGGGTATAAGCCTTCAGGGT
The DNA here is from genome assembly GCA_003520365.1 of Massilia sp. GTDB lineage: Bacteria > Pseudomonadota > Gammaproteobacteria > Burkholderiales > Burkholderiaceae_D > Telluria > Telluria haematophila. Next base: position 766 of record DOUW01000067.1, on the reverse strand, counting down.
GTTCTTGTAGGCGGCTGCCGCCTCTTCCTCGGTGCGCACGCGCTCGGCCTTGGCCTCGGCCTCGCACACGTCGTGCGGATTGCCGCTGAGGCTGTCGCAGCGGACACGCGCCGCCTTGTAATTCGCTGCCGCCATGTCGCGCGAACGTTCGTAGGCGGTCTTGGCATCCGGTACCGCGACGGGTTGCTGCGCCGGCACGGCCGTTGCCGCCGGGGCCGGGGTGGTCACGGCCTGGGCGCGGGCATGACCCAGCCACAACAGGGCGGCGCCGAGGACCAGCAGCGCTTGCGCATTTCTCATTCTTGTTGTCATGTTCCTTACTCCTTTTTCAACACGCAAGAGACGTTTTACGCCGTTTATGGACGGGCTTCTGTACGGTGTCGAACACAACAGCAAGATGTTTTTTTGACATATCAAAGAGGCAAATAAGGGTGCGTGAGCGCACAGACCCTTCGGCAAGCGCTGCATATTCTTGACGCT
>DOUW01000067.1:0-257 GCA_003520365.1 Massilia sp. | reverse complement strand
TTTTGCCAGGAGAACAACATGAAGACTACCCGTACGCTTGCCGCCGCCGTCGTCGCGGCCACTGCGATCCTGACCGGCTGCGCCAGCAATACGCCGTCGTATAACAATGGCTACAACAGCGGCTACAACAACACCGCCTCGATGGGCTACGGCACCATCGAATCGATCCAGGTGACCCAGGCCGAGAACCGCACCAGCGGCGCCGGCGCCATCGTGGGCGGCCTGGTCGGCGCGCTGGCCGGCAACCAGGTCGGCAG
>DOUW01000476.1 GCA_003520365.1 Massilia sp. | reverse complement strand
GCTGGCGGTGCCGCTCGACGGCGTCAAGCCGGGCACGCAGGTGAAGCTGGCCGGGACCGCGCCGGCGAAACCGGATGCCAGGCCGGACGCCAGGGCCGAGGCCGTCGCCAAGGCGGTAGTCGTCGCGAAGAAGGACTGAGCCATGTGGATCACCAAAGTCAGCATCCGCCATCCCGTCTTCGCGACCATGGTCATGGTCGGCCTGATGGTGCTCGGCCTGTTCTCCTACCGCTCCCTGGGCGTGGAGAGCATGCCGAACGTCGACATCCCGTATGCCTGGGTCGAGACCCAGTATCCGGGCGCCTCGCCGGAACAGGTCGAGAACGACGTCACCCGGCCGATGGAAGAAGTCATCAACACCGTCAGCGGCATCAAGAACATCCGCAGTAACTCCTGGGAAGGCCGCAGCGGCGTGTCGGTCGAGTTCCATATCGCCACCAACATGGATAAGGCGATGCAGGACCTGCGCGACAAGGTCGCCCGCGTGCGCCCGGGCTTCCCGAAGGAGGTGAAGGAACCCTTCGTCATCCGCGCCGACGGCGAGAACCAGCAGCCGGTGGTGCGCCTGTCGGTCACTTCCACCGAACGCGACATGCGCGCCCTGTCGACGCTGGCCGAGCAGGTCATCGTCAAGCGCCTGCAGAGCGTGGCCGGCGTCGGCGAAGTGCGTACCGGCGGCGTGGCGACGCGCCAGATCCTGGTGCACGTGAAGCCCGAGCAGCTGCGCAGCCAGAACATCGGCATCGACGAGGTGCTGCGCGCGATCCAGGCCACGAACGCCAACCTCCCGGCCGGCAACCTGCAGTACGGCGCGGCCGAGCGCCTGGTGCGCGTGGAAGGCAAGATGCGCGAGGCGCGCGAGTTCAACAACATCATCGTGGCGCGCCGCGCCAGCGGCCCGGTCTACCTGTCGCAGGTGGCCGAGGTGGTCGACGGCGAGCGCGAGGAGACCTCGATCTCGCGCGTCAACGGCCAGCGCGCGATCTCGCTCGACGTCACCAAGGTGCAGGACGCGAATACCGTGCAGGTCGGCACCGGCGTGATCAAGATGGTCGAGGAGATGCGCAAGACCCTGCCCGCCGACGTGCAGTTCCGCGTCATGGACGACCAGTCCACCACCGTCCAGCACCAGCTCGACAACGTGAAACGCACCATCATCGAGGGCGCCATCCTGACCATGGTGATCGTGTTCCTGTTCCTGCACTCCTGGCGCAGCACGGTGATCACCGGCCTGACCCTGCCGATCTCGGTGCTGGCCTCGTTCATCGCGATGCGCTACTTCGGCTTCACGCTGAACTTCCTGACCCTGATGGCGCTGTCGCTGTGCATCGGCCTCCTGATCGACGACGCGATCGTGGTGCGCGAGAACATCGTGCGCCACCTCGGCATGGGCAAGTCCCACATGCGCGCCGCCGAGGACGGCACCAACGAGATCGGCCTGGCCGTGATGGCCACCACCTTCGCCATCGTCGCCGTGTTCGTGCCGATTGCCTTCATGGACGGCATCATCGGCCGCTTCTTCCTGCAGTTCGGCGTGACCGTGGCGGTGGCGGTGCTGGTGTCGCTGTTCGTGAGCTTCACACTCGACCCGATGCTGTCCTCGGTATGGCCAGACCCGGTCAAGGACCGCTTCAAGTACCTGCCCTGGCTGGGCCGCCTCATGGCGAAGACCGAGCACGGCATCGAACGCGTGCACGTCTGGTACGGCCATGTGCTGGGGCTGGCGCTGCGCTGGAGGAAGTCGACCCTGGCGCTGGCGCTGGCGGTGTTCGTCGGTAGCCTGGCTTTGGTGCCGATGATCGGCGGCGAGTTCGCGCCGAAGACCGACAACGGCTTCATCGAGATGCGCTTCAAGACGCCGGTCGGCTCCAGCCTGGCCTACACCGACGGTAAAGTTAAACAGGTCGAGGACATCCTGCGCGAGTACAAGGAGATCGATGCGATCAGCAGCGCGATCGGCATGTACGAAGGCCACAACAGCGCCCAGGTGACCCTGAAGCTCACCGACGTCAGGAAGACCAAGCGCCGCTCGCAGGAAGAGATGGAGTCCGTCATCCGCGAGCGCCTGTCCTCGATCGCCGGCATCACGATGTCGGTCGGTAACAAGCCGATCTTCATCGCGATCCTCGGCCGCGACGAGGCCAAGCTCGACGACGTCGCCCACCGCCTGATGGACAAGATGCGCGACATTAAAGGTGTGGCCGACATCGAGTACAGCCAGGAAGGCGCGAATCCGGCGACCGTCATCCGCATCAACAACGAGCTGGCCAGCGACCTCGGCCTGTCGGTGCAGCAGGTCGGCGCCGCGCTGCGCCCGTTCGTGGCCGGCGACGAGATCAGCCAGTGGCTGGCGCCGGACGGCCAGAACTACCAGGTCAACGTCCAGCTGCCGCGCAGCGGACGCCAGAAGGTAGCGGATCTCGCCGACCTGTCGCTGGCATCCTCGCGCGTCGATGCGAGCGGCAACCCGATCATGGTGCCGCTGCGCCAGGTGGTCGAGTTCGTGCCCTCGTTCAGCCCGCAGGTGCTCAAGCGCCAGGCGCTGGAACGCCGGGTCGCGATCTATGCCGGCGTCGAGGGCCGCCCGTCGGGCGACGTGAATACCGACATCGACAAGGCCATGAAATCGATCGAGCTGCCGGAAGGCGTGCGTTTCGACGTCGGCGGCGACGCCCAGCAGATGGCCGAGACCATGGCCAACTTCGGCTCGGCGCTGGTGATCGCGATCATCTTCATCTACCTGGTGCTGGCCTCGCAGTTCGGCAGCTTCCTGCAGCCGATCGCGATCATGATGTCGCTGCCGATGTCGCTAATCGGCGTGCTGGTGGCGCTGCTGGTGACGGGCAGCACCCTGAACGTGTTCTCGGTGATCGGCGTCGTGATGCTGATGGGCCTGGTGACCAAGAACGCGATCCTGCTGGTGGACTTCGCGAACCACGGCCAGCGCGAGGGCAAGGGCCAGTTCGCAGCCATCCTGGAAGCCGGCCAGGTCCGCCTGCGCCCGATCCTGATGACGACGCTGGCGATGATCTTCGGCATGCTGCCGATGGCGATCGGCGCCGGCGACGGCGGCGAAACGCAAGCGCCGATGGGCCGCGCGGTGATCGGCGGCGTGATCACCTCGACCCTGCTGACGCTGGTGGTGGTGCCGGTGGCCTACAGCTACCTCGACAACCTCGGCAAGCGCGCCAAGCGCTGGTTCGCCAAGGGGCACGAGGAAGCGGCGGACGAGGTGCCGACGATTGCCAAGGAAAGCGCGTAAAAAGCCTGAGGCGCGTCCCGTAGGGTGGGCACAGAGTGCCCACGCGGAACGCGCCGCAGTGTCAGCAGTGTTCGGGCTCAACGATATGCATTCAAGCAGAGCATCTCCATGAACAGCGCTACGGCATAGCTCTGCCACCCAAGTCGACATTCGACCAGGTAGCCCAACAGGTTTGCTTAAGATATTGCGCGATCGGACCGCAACTTTCAAAACAGGCCAACATGGCGGCGCGTTGCGCGTGGGCACGGGGTGCCCACCCTACGGTCCAAGCCGCTGACTACGATTGCTCCTGCGGCTCGGCCGCCTCCTCGCTTGTCGCCTCCCCCTGCTCCCCCTCTGCCGGCTTCGGACTGTTCTTCGCCTCCAGCTTGCGCCGCGCTTTTTCCTCTGCCTTGCGCTTCTTTTCCAGTTCCCGTTGCCGCTTTTCGTATTGGAAGTTGGTCTTTGCCATGATTTCCTCGTATGCAAGCTGACATGAAAGGATGGTGCCGAATTCGAACTATTATGCGCCAGTTATGTTGCCAGGATTTGAATTAACCACGTGGGTGGTGACGTGCATGCAGGTGCTTGAGGCGCTCGCGCGCAACATGGGTATAAATCTGTGTGGTTGAAATATCGGAGTGGCCCAGCAGTAATTGCACCACGCGCAGGTCGGCGCCATGGTTCAGCAAGTGGGTGGCGAAGGCATGGCGCAGCGTGTGCGGCGACAGCGGCGCGCGGATGCCCGCCTTCAGCGCGTGTTTCTTGATCAGGATCCAGAACATCTGGCGCGTCATCGGCCCGCCGCGGCCGGTGACGAACAGCGCGTCGTCGACCTGGCCGTTGAGGATGATGCCGCGCGCATCCTTCAGGTAGCGCTCGATCCAGTTCCTGGCCTCGGCCCCGAAGGGGACGAGACGCGTCTTGCTGCCCTTGCCGGTGATGCGCAGCACGCCGTCGTTCAGGCTCAGCTCGACCAGTTTCAGGGCCACCAGCTCCGACACCCGCAGGCCGCTCGCGTACATCAGCTCGAGCATGGTGCGCTCGCGCAGTCCGAGCGGGGTCGACACGTCGGGCGCGGCGAGCAGCGCCTCGACCTGCTCTTCCGTGAGCGTGTGCACGAAGCGCAGCGGCTGGCGCGCCGTGGCCATCTTCAGGCAGGGGTCCTCCGCCACCTGGTTGCGGCGCAGCGCCAGCTGGTAGAAGCGCTTCAGGACCGACAGGCGCCGGTTCGCGGTGCTCGGCTTGGTGTCGGCATGGCGTTCGGCGAAATAGCCGGCCAGGTCCTCGGGCCCGGCCGCGAGCAGGCCGCGCCCCGGCCGCTTCTGTTCGAGCCAGCCGGCGAACAGGCGCAGGTCGCGCCGGTAGGCGTCGAGCGAGTTCTTCGCCAGGCCGTGTTCCAGCCACAGCGTGTCGCAGAACTCGTCGATCAGTCCCAGATCGACTGCTGCTGCCATGGCGATGCGGTGGCGCCCTCGTGGCGCAGGAGCCAGCGCTTGACCGAGAGGTGGAAGCCGTTCTCGTCGTCGTTGCTGGCGAAGCCGCCCAGGCCGCGCGCGGCGGTCACGCGGTGGCAGGGAATGACGAGCGGGAACCAGTTGGCGCCGCAGGCCTGGCCGACCGCGCGCGGCGCCGAACCGAGTTCCTTGGCGAGGATGCCGTAGGTGCGCACCGTCCCGCGCGGGATTGCCTGGATCGCGTCCCAGACGCGGCGCTGGAACACGCTGCCGGCCTCCAGCAGCGGCAGGTCGAAAGCGAAATCGGGGTCCGCCAGGTAACGCTCGACCTGGCGCGCGGCCAGTTCGGCCGTCGGATTTTCCGGGGCCTTGTCGCCGAAACGCGGTTGCAGGTAGACCAGTTCGCGCACGCGCTCGGCCTCGGTGCGGATGCCGATCGCGCCGAAAGGCGCCGGCACGATGGCGGAAAACAGCTCGCTGCCTTGTGGTGTATTCATGGTGCGCAGTTTACTCCTGGCGCCGTCCATCCACCACTATTTTTCGCTGGAGCAATTGCCCGTCCGTGGCGGCCCATCCATGGGAAAACGTCTATCCTGTCATCAAACACCGACACCGACGCTATGCCGCGCGCACTCTGCCTCCTGGTTTTCGTTTCGCTGCTTGGCTGCCTGGGCCAGGCAGGCGCCCAGACATCCGCGCCGCTGCGGGTTGGCATCTACGCCAACGCACCCAAGGTGTTCATGAACGAGGACGACCAGCCGGCCGGCATCCTGGTCGAACTGCTGCGCGAGATGGCCAGCGCCGAGCGCTGGACGCTCGAATTCGTGCCGTGCGAATGGCCGGGCTGCCTCGACCTGCTCGCCGCCGGACGCATCGACCTGCTGCCCGACGTCGCCTGGTCCGAGGGACGCGCGCGCGCCTTCGCCTTCCACCGCATTCCCGCCCTGCACAGCTGGTCGCAGATCTATGCTCCGCCCGGGAACGCGATCCGCTCGCTGCCGGCGCTGAAGGGCAAGCGCGTGGCGGTGCTGGCCGGCTCGGTCCAGGCCCAGAACCTGCCGGCCGTGCTCGAAGGGTACGACGCCACCGTGACCCTGCTGCCGGTCGGCTCGCTCGAGCGCGCGTTCGCGATGGCTGCGCGCGGCGAG
>DOUW01000472.1 GCA_003520365.1 Massilia sp. | reverse complement strand
CCCCGCTTGCGCGCCGGCCGATCGAGCTTGCGCGAACCTTTTTGGGATTCCAGGATGAACATTTCGTCGGCCTCGGCGATACCGTTCAGGGATTCCGGCCGGTCCGCCTTCACCCGGTCCAGGAAGCGATGCCGCCAGCGAAAAGCGGTGTTCCGGTGTACCTTGACGCCGTCGGCCGCCGCCCGCACCGGGCGGGATGCCCGCAGCGCATCGAGATAATCTAGCCATTTCCCACGCAGCCGCAAGCCTGCCAATGGCGTGCCGGTCAAGTCGTTGAAGGTGCGCCGGCACGCGCGGCAGCGGTAGCGCTGCAGGTCGTTGGAGTGCCCATGCCGGTGCCAGCGTTCGCACCGGCAATGCGGGCAGCAGCGTGCGGTCGACCTGACTTGTGCGATCAGCGCNNGCAGCCCGGCAGCCGGTCGCAAGGGGTCGAGGACGCGCAGCCGTTGGGGCCCGTTCAGTGCGGGCAAGGCCGCAAACCACTTCGTGAAGCGAAGCGCTTTCATGGTCGACCCGTATCGATGGCGATGCGGGTTGGACCGTGAATGAGCTCGACAGTTCACCGCTCATCCATAGCTAACGGTGACAGCGCCAATAAAAAAGCCCACGGAGAACCGTGGGCAAAATCCACTGCGAAAACGGTGGAGAGAGAAAAACTGCAATTGACTATAGGACCACGCCAAACCTGCCGCGCCGATTCTTACAATTGCTTACCGGAAGTCCAAACGGCTTTACAAACGCCGGCTGTTACGTCTCAATAAAGACTTGAAACATACCGACAGAAACAATGACTCAGCAAAGCCGCCGGGGCAGGCACTGTAGTCACGATCCTTGAACAGGACACCCCAAAAGCGAAGTTCGACCCCATTAAGATCATGATAAAAATGGGGAAATACCGGGAAGTCCAACGCGACAGAGCCCCGCTCTATTGGCGTGATTCCGCTGTTGCCTGATCCGGGAGCCGGTTCGCTTGGCCGTCAATCGCCTCGATCATCAGCTTCACTGCGGTTTCGAGTTGCGCATCGTGCCCTGCCAGCAGGTCGGCGGGCATGTTCTCCACCACCACATCAGGATCGACGCCGTGGTTTTCCACGACTTCTTTCCTCTGCATGCCGTAGACGGCCCTGGACGGAATCGTGATAAAGCCGCCATCGATCAACTGTACGTTGCCGTTATAGCCGCGCAGGCCGCCCCAGGTACGCGTCCCTACGGCTTGGCCGAGACCATACTGCTGGAACAGATACGGAAACAGCTCCCCGTTCGAGCCCGTCCAACGATTGATCAGTACTACCTTGGGGCCGGCACCGAGTTCCTGCGGCTGCGTGTCCATGGCGCCGGTGCGGTTCCCGTTGAACGCAGCCTGCGTCCGGCGCAAGCGTTCGATCATGTAGTCCGCTACCGAGCCGCCGCCGTTCCAGCGTACATCCAGGATCAGCGCCTGTCTGTTCAGCTGTGCGTAGAACTGGCGCGTGAACTGCTCCAGGCCACGTTGCCCCATGTCCGCCAAATAGACGTAGCCCACACGTCCGGATGACAGCCGATCCACCGTTTCCCGGTTGTGCTCGATCCAAGCCAGTTCGCGCAGGTTCATCTCATTGACCACCGGCTGGACGCGCACGTGCCGGCGCGTGCCTTGTGGTGAGTCCGCAACGTCCAGGTCGACGGGACTGGAGGCATTCAGCCCCTGCAGAAGCGCGTCCGGCACCATGGGCGCCCGCAACTCCATTCCGTTGATGGCCAAGACGTAATTGCCGGCCTTGACCGGCAACCCGGGTTGTCTCAGCGGGCTGCGATACTCGCGCAGCGTATTGTCGCCGGCATGGATTTTCGCAAGCTTATACCATCCGGTATTCCGGTCGAGCGCCCAATCGACGCCGAGTCGGGGCCGGTCCGGGGTGTCGGCCGCATGACCGTCGTCGCCGCCCCCGACATACATGTGGGAATTCGACAGTTCCCCGAGCATCTCGCCAAGCAGCCAGTTCAAGTCGCTGCGCGAACCGAGCAGCGGCAGCAGTTTCGCGTAGCGTACGCGCACGGCATCCCAGTTCTGGCCGTTCATCGTCAGAGAAACGAACAGGTCGCGCTGGAGCCGCCAGGCATGATGGAACATCTGCGCCCATTCGACGGACGGATCCACCGTCACGCGCAGGCGATCGAGGTCAAGGCGCTGCGCCGGGGCAGCCGCGGCGCCGGGCTCGGCATCCAGCACGCTGTAGTCGTCCCCCTGTTTGACAAGCACTTTTTCGCCATCCAGCGACAGCGAATAGCTGTCCAGGCCTTCGGCGACGACACTGTCTTTTTCGGTGTCGATATCGAAGCGGTGCAGGGTCGGTTTTTCGCCTTTTAATACGCCATTGAACAGGGGGATAGGCTGTGTCAGGTAATAAAGCCGGCCCTTGCGGGCATCGAGCTGGACGATATTGCCCGGCTCCACCGGCACGGCCACGGCCTGCGCCATCAGGTTCTCCGGGACCATGATCTCCGTACTATCGGGCAGGTGGATCGCGTAAATGCCCGTGGATTTCACCATCGCAAAGTCAATTTCTTCGTCGGAAGGCACAGCATTCACGTGACGGGCCGAGGTAAAGTACAGGCGCTTACCGTCGGGTGACCACGCCGGGTTGGCGTCAGTGCCTTCGCCCTTGCCCAGGCGGTGCGTGCGGCCGGTTGCGATCTCGTACAGGTAAAGATCGCGCCGCTTGGCGGTCGCGGCCATGCTGAACGCCAGCCAGCGACCGTCGGGTGAAAAGACTTGGTCGTGGATGCCTTGGCGCTTGTCCTGCGCCACCTGACGCGGCGCACCGCCATCCATACCGATCAGCCACAAGCGGTGCTCACCATCGCTGAAACTCAGGCTGCGTCCATCCGGCGCGAACACAGGCGTGAAGAAATAACCCTTCTCGAAATGCGTCAGCAGCCGCTCTGGCCCGCCGTCGACGGAACGCACCGCAACTTGGCGGGCGCCATCGACCTCGGTCACGTAAGCCACCGTGCGGTTATCCGGGGACCAGGCTGGGGCGTCCTCTTCGACACCGGCGCTATTCGTGAGGTTGACCGACCGGCGCTATTCGTGAGGTTGACCGGCCTGCCGTCCTGCGTCGGGACGCTGAACAGCTCGCCGCGTGCGGAAAAAAGGCTGTGCCGCCCATCGGGTGCGAGTGCATAGTTGACGCGGTCGGGCAGGTCAAGGTCACCGTCGCGTACGACAGCGGCGCCGCGCACCAAGTCCTTGACGGCAACGGTGCGCTTCATCGTGCGCGGGTTGTCGCCCGGGAGCGACACCTTCACCTCGCCAAGGCGCTCGTTGGGCAGGTCCAGGCGATACAGTTTGCCGCCCTGCTGGAAAGTAATCGCGTTATCGCCAAGCGCCGGCGTATCGATGTCGTAGTCGGTGAAATGCGTTACCTGGCGCCGCTGGTTGGTGTCCAGGTCGAGCATCCAGATATTCGCCCGCCGCTCGCTGTCCTGGTCCGACAGGTAGTAGATCTTTCGGCCATACCACATCGGGAACCCATTGATGCCGGCCCAATCGGTCAGCCGGCGAAGCTCGCGCGTCTCGAAGTCATACGTAAACACCTCACGCGACATGCCGCCATCGTAGCGTTTCCAATTGCCGCTCTGCGTCAGCAACCGGTTATAGGCAATGGTGTGGCCGTCTGGCCCATAGGTGGCCATGCCGACCGCGTTGTCGAGCGGCATGGCCTCGGGAAGTCCGCCCGCCACCGGAACCCGGTAGAGCTCCCGGACGAGCCGGTTCCATTGCGTGTGCTGGCTCAGGTAGACGATATATCTCGAATCCGGCGACCAGGTCACGACAATATTGTCCAGCCCACGTCCGTTGTGATAGGTCAGCCTCATGGCATTACCGCCCGCCGCCGGTATCACCCAAACATCGCTACCGGCATTGTTCATTCCTGTATAAGCAATCCAACGGCCATCCGGCGACACACGCGGATACACATCGGTCCCTGGCCCCTTTGTCAACTGTACTGCCGTACCGCCGCTGCGCGGCACCGTCCAGAGATGCTCGTTCGCACCGAAGACGATCTTGCCGTCGTACGCTTGCGGATACCTTGGCAGGGCCGCGAACGCGGCGGCGCCATTGACCAGCAGAGCGAACGCCAGCAGGGATGGGATGAACTTCCATGATCGCGAGGGGGTAGGAAGCGTGCTGCCGACTGCCGGTGTTGGGAATGCCATAGATGCTGCTTTTCAAAAAATCAATGGGTGATTGCTCCCTATCGGGTAGCCAAGGTTTCGTATGGAAAATCCTAACCGCTCTGCATCAATTCAACAAATCGATCCAAAATATGAGTTGCATCGATTATTTCGATGCACCATCAGCATGGTAGGCTGCGCCTGGACCTCATCGATACGTCTATGCAAGCAATCAATCACTTCAACCTGCGCACCTTCGACCTGAATCTGCTGCTGGCTTTCGACGCTCTCATGCAAGAGTTGAGCGTGACACGCGCGGCGGCGCGGCTGAAAATCCGGCAACCGGCGATGAGCCATGCATTGGCGAACCTGCGCACGCTCTTCGACGATGCGCTGTTCATCCGTACCGGCCACGTGATGCAGGCTACCGCGCGTGCAAAAGCGCTGCACGCCGCCCTCCATCCGCTTTTGCTGCAAATGCAGGAGGCCCTCGCCGCAAAGGCCCGGTTCGACCCGGCCAGCGAAACGCGCACTTTCCGTTTGGGCATCAATGGACAAGCGGAGGCGATCATCGTCCCGGCCCTGGTCGCTCATCTCGGACAGCATGCCCCCGGCATACGGATCCAATCGATTCCCATCGCAGAGCAAGCCTTCCATGTCTTGCTGAACGACGACCGGATCGACTTGATGATCGCGCATGCATCCGACGACCTGGGATGGTTGCGCCGGGAGAAGCTGTACCGCGAACAATACGTCTGCTGCTTCAATCCTTCTCTGCTCGCCTGTTCGACACCGATCACGGCAGACGAGTATTTTGCTGCCGTACACGGCTTGGTGTCGGCCGACATGGATCTATCGGGATTTCTGGCATACATGCTCCGGCATGCTGCGGCGCAGTTGCAGGTGACGCATTCCTCGCACAATGTGATGACGCTGCTTGCCATGGCCGCGCAGTCGCCGCTCATCGCCTCACTGCACGGCCGGGTCGCTGCGCGCCATGCGGCGGCGTTCGGCCTGGCCATCAGCCCCTTGCCGTTCGACGTCGACGATCTGGAGGTCGACATGATCTGGCACCCGCGCAGCGACAACGATCCCGCGCTCGACTGGTTCCGCGCATTAGTACGCTCGTGCGTGCCTTGAACTGGTTCTAGCGTGTCTATCGACACTTGAGCGCTTAACGGAATCCCGTAGAGCGCGTAGACAAAATCGAAGGCCTATCCATGGCATGCTGACCCGCCTGGGCGCGAATCGGGTTTATACTGGACGCGCGCTATCTCATGCGTGCACAGCGGGGCCATGCGCCGCCGCACAGAACGATCTATGGGCTCCACTCTGAAGAACACCGGCCTGCTGGCCGTTGGCGTTGCCGCCGGCGTCGCGGTCACGATGCAGTTTTCCGCGCTCGCCTACAAGCCGGTCGAGCCGAGCATGCCGCTCGACGAACTGCGCCAGCTTGCGCGGGTGGCCGGCATCATCCAGTCCGAATACGTCGAACCGGTCAAGGGCGACAAGCTGCTGACCGAGGCCATCAACGGCATGGTCGGCTCGCTCGACCCGCATTCCGGCTACCTCGATCCGGCCGCCTACCGCGAGCTGCGCGAAGGCACCGAGGGCCGCTTCGTCGGCCTGGGCATCGAGATCGGCCAGAGCGACGAAGGCTATGTCGAGATCGTCGCGCCGATGGAGGATTCGCCGGCCGAGCGCGCCGGCATCCAGGCGGGCGACCTGATCACCCGCATCGACGGCGCCGACGTGCGTGGCCTGGGACTGGAAGAAGCGGTCAAGCGCATGCGCGGCACGCCCGGCACCCGCGTCACGCTCACCATTGCGCGCGCCAGCGCGCCGCAGCCGCTGGTGCTGACGGTCGAGCGCCAGGAAATCGTGCAGAAAAGCGTCAAGGCCAAGCTCGTCGAGCCGGGCTACGCCTGGCTGCGCATCTCGCAGTTCCAGGAGCCGACGGTGGACGACATGGCCGCCAAGCTGGCCGAGCTGGCGCGCAAGGAACCGCAACTGAAGGGCCTGGTGCTCGACCTGCGCAACGACCCGGGCGGCCTGCTGCAAGGCGCGATCGGGGTGGCCGCGGCCTTCCTGCCCGAGGGCGCGGAAATCGTTTCGACCAATGGCCAGCTGGCCGAGATGCGCCAGCGCTTCTTCGGCCGGCCCGAATACTACATGCTGCGCAGCGGGCGCGATCCGCTGGCGAACGTACCGCACGTCTTCAAGACCCTGCCGCTGGTGGTGCTGGTGAATACCGGCTCGGCCTCGGCCTCGGAAATNNTTCGGCAAGGGCTCGGTGCAGACCATCCGCCCGATCGGTCGCGAAGCCGCGGTCAAGCTGACCACGGCGCGCTATTACACGCCGGCCGGACGCTCGATCCAGGCGCGCGGCATCGTGCCCGACTTCCCGGTCGACGAAACCGCCGAGGACGACGGCCTGAACGCGCTGCGCATGCGCGAAGCCGACCTCGAACGCCACCTGTCGGGCGAGGCCGAGGAAGCGACGCGCCAGGACGACATCGAGGCGCAGATGGCCCTGCTCGACACGCTACGCCAGCGCAAGCCGCTCGCCTACGGCAGCGACGACGACTTCCAGCTGGCGCAGGCGGTCAGGCACCTGAAGGGCGAACCGATGCAGTTGTCGAAGCGGCAGGAAGACGCGAAGCTGGCCGGGCACGCGCGCTGAGCACAGCCGGCGCAGGTGAGCGCAGGTGAGCGCAGGATGCAGTATCAATATGGCAAATAACGTCATCTAGAACCGAAGAAACTGCCTACAAAATAGACACCCCGACAATTCCCAGCTACTCCCCGATTGTGTAGAATCCCCGTCAGTCTGCGGGGAACACCCCGTTATCTCCTTTGAAAGTCCTCTTATGAAAACTGTCGTCATCAGCGGCACCGGCCTGTTTACGCCCCCGTATTCCATCTCGAACGACGAGCTGGTGACGGCGTTCAATGCCTACGTCGAGCAGTTCAACCTCGAGAATGCCGCCGCCATCGCCGAAGGCAGCGTCGCCGCGCTCGAGCCGTCGAGCAGTGCCTTCATCGAAAAGGCTTCCGGCATCCAGTCGCGCTATGTGATGGAAAAGGAAGGCATCCTCGATCCGGCCCACATGACCTCGCGCATCCCCGAACGTTCGGACGAGGAACTGTCGCTGCAGGCCGAGATTTGCGTCGCCGCCGCCAAGGATGCCCTCGCGCGCGCCGGCCGCGTGGCCAGCGACATCGACATGGTGCTGGTCGCCGCCTCCAACATGCAGCGCGCCTACCCGGCCATGGCGGTCGAGGTGCAGGAAGCGCTGGGCATCGAAGGCTTCGGCTTCGACATGAACGTGGCCTGCTCCTCGGCCACCTTCGGCATCCAGACCGCGATGGCCGCCGTCCAGACCGGCCAGGCGCGCGCCGTGCTGGTGCTGAATCCGGAAATCACCAGCGCCCACCTGAACTTCCGCGACCGCGACAGCC
>DOUW01000473.1 GCA_003520365.1 Massilia sp. | reverse complement strand
CGCCGCGCAATACCGGTGGGTACGCGTACCCACCCTACGAACGTCAACGGCCCCCCTCCATAAAAAAACGGGCCGCATCAGCGGCCCGTCTTCATTCCGTCAAACCGATCACACGCGGTTCATCAGGAAGGTCGTCAGCAGCGGCACCGGACGGCCGGTGGCGCCTTTCTGCGCGCCGCTCTTCCAGGCGGTGCCGGCGATGTCCAGGTGGGCCCAGGTGTAGTTGCGGGTGAAGTTCTCCAGGAAGCAGGCCGCGGTGATCGAGGCGCCGCCCGGGGTGCCGATGTTCGCCAGGTCCGCGAAGTTCGACTTCAGCTGCTCGTTGTACTGCTCGCCGATCGGCAGGCGCCAGGCGCCGTCGCCGGCTTCCTTGCCCGCTTGCAGCAGTTCCTCGGCCAGGGCGTCGTGGGCGGCGTCGTGGCGGGTGAACAGGCCGCTGTTGTGGTGGCCCAGCGAGATCACGCAGGCGCCGGTCAGGGTGGCGATGTCGACCACGGCGGCCGGCTTGAAGCGCTCGGCGTAGGTGAGGGCGTCGCACAGGATCAGGCGGCCTTCGGCGTCGGTGTTCAGGATCTCGATGGTCAGGCCGTTCATCGAGGTGACGATGTCGCCCGGCTTGGTGGCGCGGCCCGACGGCATGTTCTCGCAAGCGGCGACGATGCCGATCACGTTCAGCTTCAGGCCCATTTCGCCGATCGCGCGGAAAGTGCCCAGTACCGAGCCGGCGCCGCACATGTCGTATTTCATCTCGTCCATGCCCGGACCGGCCTTGATCGAGATGCCGCCGGTGTCGAAGGTGATGCCCTTGCCGACCAGGACCGTCGGCGCATCCTTCTTGCCGCCGCCCATGTGCTTCAGGACGATGAACTTCGGCGCTTCCTCGCTGCCCTTGGCGACCGCCAGGAAGGAACCCATCTTCAGCGCTTCGAGCTGCTTGCGCTCCAGGACTTCGATCTCGAAGCCGAAGTCGTCGGCGAGCTTGCGCGCGACGTTGGCGAGGTAGGTCGGGGTGCAGACGTTCGGCGACAGGTTGCCCAGTTCCTTGGTCAGCTTCATGCCGTTGGCGATCGCGATGGCCTGTGCCAGCGAGGCCTTGGTCTGGGTGTTCGCCAGCGGCACGGCGACCGTGATCTTGCGCACGCCGCTATACGCCGGTTCCTTCTTGCTCTTTTGCGCGTCGCTGCGGAATTCAGCTTCGTTGGCGGCGACGACCAGGGTTTGCAGCGCCCATTCTGGCGTGCGCTCTTTCACTTCGGTGGTTGGAAATGCGATAATCGCGTCCGCCGCGCCCAGCGATGCGAAGGCCTTCAGGGTCGCGTTGACCGCGGTGACGAAATTCTTCTCGCTGACCACTTCGTCGGCGCCCATGCCGACCAGCAGGACGCGCGCCGCGGACACGCCCGCCACGCCGCGCAGCAGCAGGGTCGAGCCGGCCTTGCCGGTGATGTCGCCCGACTTCAGTGCCGCGGTGATTTCACCGGTTTGATCGAGGGCTTTCGCAGCCTGCGACAGTTTTTTGTTTTCGAACACCGCCACTGCCACACAGCCGGATTTGGCCGCGGCCAGGGTGTTTTTTGTGTCGAATGCTTTTATGCTAAAGTCCATTTGATTCTCCCGTTTCGTATTGTGCGCAGCATGCGAACAGCAGTGGAAACACTGCTCAACCTGCAATTATAACTATCGAATGATTTTTTCACGCGCCTTGCACCGTGAACTGGCCAGCGCGGCCGGAGCAACCTTCACGGTGCTCTTCTCGGTGTGCATCACCTGGACATTGATCGCCATCCTCGGCAGGGCCGCGGGCGGACGTGTCGCGTCCGGCGACGTGGTCGCACTGATCGCGTTTCAATCCTTGAATTATCTGCCAACTGTCCTGATCCTCACCAGCTTTATTTCCGTGCTGGTCGTGGTCACCCGCACCTACCGCGATTCCGAAATGGTGGTCTGGTTTGCCTCGGGCCAGTCGCTGCTGGCGTGGATCCGGCCGGTGCTCCTCTTCGGCATTCCGCTGGTGCTGCTGGTGGGCGCGCTGTCGCTGTTCGTCGCGCCCTGGGCCAAGATGAAGAGCACCGAATACATCCAGCGCTTCGAGAAGCGCGAAGACCTCAAGCGCGTCGCGCCCGGCCAGTTCCGCGAATCGTCCTCGGCCGACCGCGTGTTCTTCGTGGAAGGCAGCGCCAACGGATCGACCGTGGTGCAGAACGTGTTCGTCAACAGCCTGAACGGCGCCAACAACTCGGTCGTGGTCGCCAAGGAAGGCGTGATCGAAGCCGACGGCAAGGGCGGGCAGTACCTGGTGCTGAAGAACGGCCGCCGCTACCAGGGCGTGCCGGGCCAGGCCGACTACCAGTCGATGGAGTTCGAGCGCTACAGCATGCGCGTGGCGACCCAGGTGCCGGTGCTCGGCACCGACGTGCCGCTCGACGCCCAGCCCCTGGCCATGCTGCTGGCGGTGGACAACCAGTACACGCGCTCGGAGCTGCTGTCGCGCATTTCCTCTCCCATCGTCTGCCTGCTGCTGGTGCTGCTGGCGATCCCGCTCGGCTTCGTCAATCCGCGCGCCGGCAGTTCGGCCAACCTGATCCTCGCGCTCCTGATCTTCTTCACCTATAACAACCTGGTGAAGATGGCCGAGGCCAGCGTCAAGCAGCAAAAGATCGACTTCGGCATGGCCTGGTGGCCGCTGCACCTGATCGTCGCCCTGATCGTGCTGGGCCTGTTCGCCTGGCGCCTGAACGTCAATCACCGCTACCATCCGCTGGTGATCATCAATGCCTGGAAGCGCCGCCGCCTGCTGCGCAAGTCGCCCGAGCTGGCAGGCGTGGAGTCCCGATGAAAGTCCTGCAACGCTATTTTGCGGTGAACATCACGCAGGCCGTCGTCTTCGTGCTGTTCGCCTTCCTCGGCCTGATCGCCTTCATGGACCTGACGGGCGAGCTGCCCTCGGTCGGCAAGGGCAACTACCAGTTCCAGCATGCGCTGCTCTACGTGGCGCTGATGCTGCCCGGGCACGTCTACGAGGTGATGCCGGTGGCCGCGCTGATCGGCACCATCTACGCGATGGCGCAGTTCGCGCAAAGCTCGGAGTTCACCATCATGCGCGCCTCCTCGATGTCGACGCGCATGGCCGGGATGATGCTGTTCAAGATCGGCGTCGTCTTCGTGGTCATCACCTTCATCTTCGGCGAACTGATCACGCCGCGCACCGCGCCGCTGGCGGAAAAGGTGCGCCTGACCGCCAAGGGCTCCACGCTCGCCTCCGAGTTCCGCTCGGGGATGTGGACCAAGGATAACGTGCACGCGCCCGGCCCGAACGGCGTGCGCGGCGAGATCGTCGGCTCGCGCTTCTTCAATGCGCGCCAGATCCGCCCCGACGGCCAGCTGCTCGACGTGCGCGTGTACGAGTTCGACAAGGCGATGCGCATGCGCGCCATCATCACCGCGGCCAGCGCCAGCTTCAGCGGCAACGGCACCTGGCGCCTGCAGAACGTCACCGAGACCCAGTTCACCAACAGCCGCACGCTGCCCGAGCCGGGCGCGCCGGTGCCGGCCGGGCAGACCATCCAGAGCACCTTCGGCCAGGACACCAGCGCGGTCGCCACGCGCAGGCTCGACAGCCTCGACCTGGTCTCGGAGATCACGCCGAAGATCCTGCAGGTCTCGCGCCGCGACCCCGAGCGCATGTCGGCCAACGAACTGGCGGTGTACTCGCGCCACCTGGTCGAGAACCGCCAGGAGAGCGAGCGCTTCCAGATCGCGTTCTGGAAAAAGCTGATCGATCCGCTGGCGATCTTCGTGCTGATGGCGCTGGCCTTGCCCTTCGCCTACCTGCACACCCGCAGCGGCGGCGTCAGCCTGAAGATCTTCATCGGCATCATGATCGGGGTGAGCTTCATCCTGATCAACTCCCTGTTCTCGCACCTGGGGCTGCTGTCGACCTGGCCGGCCTTTGTCACGGCGGCCGCGCCCAGCCTGCTGTTCCTGGCGCTCGCGGTCGGCGCGCTGCGCTGGGTGGAGCGACACTGATGAACGCGACGACGCAACGGCGTGCCCTGATCCTGTTCGCCCACGGTGCGCGCCTCGCCTCCTGGGCCGCGCCCTTCGAGCGCCTAACCGAGATCACCCAGGCGCGCCTGCCCGATTGCGAGGTCACGCTGGCCTTCCTGGAGTTGATGGAGCCGCGCCTGCCGGCGGTGGTGGACGGCCTGGTCGAGCGCGGCGTGCTCGACGTCACCGTGGTGCCGGTGTTCCTGGGACAGGGCGGGCACCTGCTGCGCGACCTGCCGCTGCTGGCCGAGGGCCTGCGCGCGGCGCATCCGCAACTGACCCTGAACGTGGCCGGC
>DOUW01000528.1 GCA_003520365.1 Massilia sp. | reverse complement strand
ATGCCGCGGCCGACTCGCCCAGTTCGGCGTTGACGGCCTCCATGATGGCGTCGGCGTCGGAGGGCTTGCTCAGCACGCGCTCGACGCCGCAGCTGCGCGCCATGGCCAGGGTCTCGCGCTCGGCGTAGACGGCCGAGTAGAAGATGACGCGGGTCGCGGCCAGTTCGCGGTCGGCGCGCAGGCGCTGCACGAACTCGTAGCCGTCCATCTTCGGCATCAGGATGTCGGTGATGATCAGGTCGGGCCGGTGCTCGCGCACCAGTTCCAGCGCCCGGGCCCCGTCGTCCGCTTCCAGCAGCCGGTGTGCGGTGAAGCCGAGCAGGGCCAGCAAATAGGCGCGGTTGCTCGGCCGGTCGTCGACGATGAGGATGGTGGCCATCAGTGCTTCACCCGGGCTGCGGCGGTGAGCTGACGGTCGTTTGTCGGTACCAACATTGACTACTCCAAAAATGCGCTCCAAAACTGCGCGGGCGGCAGCACGCCCGAGCGTAAGACCAGATCGCTATCCATCATAATCCAGTCGATGTCGCAAACACCACAAAGTTGCATGCAAAAACATAATCTTTAACAATTACATTTAAACAAATGGAAAATTGTTGCATTGGTGCAACGAGTAGAGGCGACCGAATTGGCGGGCCGATTAAATTGTCGGGCCAGGATGGCCGGCAGAGGCGGCCGGAAGCGGGTAAATCCTTTAAAATAGCGGATTACGCATGACGCGTCACGTATTCGAGGAATTCAAGATGTCTATCTCCAGCACCCAGGAAATCGTTGCCGAACTGCGCGCAGGGCGCATGGTCATTCTGGTCGACGAGGAAGACCGCGAGAACGAGGGCGACCTGGTGCTGGCGGCGGACTTCGTTACGCCCGAAGCGATCAATTTCATGATCCGCCATGCGCGCGGCCTGGTCTGCCTCACCCTGTCGGAAGAAATCTGCGACCGCCTGGCGCTGCCGATGATGACGACCCGTAACGGCACTTCCTTCGGCACCAACTTCACCGTCTCGATCGAGGCGGCCGAGGGTGTCACCACCGGCATCTCGGCGGCCGACCGCGCCCGCACCATCCAGGTGGCGGTGGCGAAGAACGCGAAACCGGACGACCTGGTCCAGCCGGGCCACATCTTCCCGCTGCGCGCGGTGAAGGGCGGCGTCCTGATGCGCGCCGGCCATACCGAAGCCGGCTGCGACCTGACCGAGATGGCGGGCCTGACCCCGGCTTCGGTGATCTGCGAGATCATCAAGGAAGACGGCACCATGGCGCGCCTGCCGGACCTGATCGAGTTCGCGAAAGAGCACAACCTGAAGATCGGCACCATTGCCGACCTGATCCACTACCGCAGCCAGAACGAGAGCCTGGTCGAGCGCGTGGCCGAGCGCACGCTGGCCACCGCCCAGGGCGAATTCAAGCTGATCGCCTGGCGCGACAAGCCGAGCGGCTGCGCCCACCTGGCGATGGTGCACGGCGACATCGACCGCGACGCCGAGACCCTGGTGCGCGTGCACCAGCCGGTGTCGATCCTCGACATCCTGGAACACAAGGCGACCACCCACTCCTGGACCATGGCCTCGGCGATGGAAGCGATCAAGAACAGCGATGCCGGCGTGCTGGTGCTGCTCAACTGCGGCGAGAGCGCCGAGGAGCTGTTCGCCCAGTTCGCCTCGATCGATGCCCCGGGCGCGCGCCCGAGCGGCCGCGCCGCGACGATGGACCTGCGCACCTACGGCATCGGCGCCCAGATCCTGAAGGAACTGGGCGTGGGCAGGATGAAGCTGCTGGCCAATCCGCGCAAGATGCCGTCGATGACCGGTTTCGACCTGGAGGTCACCGGCTACATCGCCAGCCCGGTGGCTTAAGCCTCGGCAAACCTACTGCGCGTCGAACTGTTGGTCTGCGATGCTCGCTGTACAACCGTACAGCTGCGCTTCTCGACCAACATTTCTTCCGCTCGCTACGGTTTGTCGAGGCTTCGATGACGCTGTAGGATTCATATTTATTTAAAACGAACATAGAAGAAGAGGTCAGCCATGACGGTAGGAACTTATGAAAGCAATTTGACAGGCGAAGACCTGCGTATCGGTATCGTGCAGGCGCGTTTCAACGCCGACGTTGGCCACGGCCTGCTGTCGTCCTGCCTGGCCGAGCTCAAGCGCCTGGGCGTGGCCGACGAGGACATCCTGCACGTGACCGTGCCGGGCGCGCTGGAAGTGCCGCTGGCGCTGCAGAAGATGGCCGAGACCCAGCAGTTCGACGCGCTGATCGCGCTGGGCGCCGTGATCCGCGGCGAGACCTACCACTTCGAGCTGGTCTCGAACGAGTCGGGCGCCGGCATCACCCGCATCGGCCTGGACTACGGCATCCCCATCGCCAACGCCATCCTGACCACCGAGAACGATGCCCAGGCCGAAGCACGCATGGCCGAGAAGGGCAGCGACGCGGCGAAAGTCGCGGTCGAGATGGCCAACCTCCTGATGGCGCTCGAAGAGCTGCATCCGGAAGAAGAAGAGTAATAGAAAGATCGACATGAACGACAAGACCACCCACGCCAACCCGAGCAAGAACCGCACCCCGCGCCACCGCGCGCGCGAGTTCGCGCTGCAGGGCCTGTACCAATGGCTGCTGAACAACGAGCCGTCGAGCACGGTGGCCAACAACATCCGTAACGCCCACGGCTTCGACAAGGCCGACGGCGAGTTCTTCTCGGCCCTGCTGAACGGCACCATCAGCACCTCGCTCGAGCTGCGCGAGACGATTTCGCCGCTGATCGACCGCGGCATCGCCGAACTGTCGCCGATCGAGCACGGCGCGCTGCTGCTGGGCGCCTACGAGCTGAAGAACCACCCGGAAATCCCTTACCGCGTCGTCATCAACGAAGCGGTCGAGCTGACCAAGTCCTTCGGCGGCATCGATGGCCACAAGTACGTCAACGGCGTGCTGGACAAGCTNNGTAGGGTGGGTTCTTGAACCCACGCGGTACGGCGGGTGCGAACCCGATCCACTGCCGTAGTCTTGTAGGGTGGACACCTGTGTCCACGCGGTCGTGCTGTGACTTGCCACCGTTGCAAACAATAATCGATTACGCTGACGTGCGGACTGTTAACAGCCCCTTCTCATCTCGCCCGCCGTACCGCGTGGACGCAGGTGTCCACCCTACGCCCCCGCCACGGCCGCAGGCCGCAAAACTGCCGCACCAACAAAAAAAGCCACCGCGAGGGTGGCATGGGAGGAGTGCGTTTGAGCTGGCGGTGCGCGCTTACAGGTTCGCCAGCGCTTCGGATTTGGTTTCGGCGACAACCGCGTCGCCGGCCTTGACCGCGGGCGTCGTGGGTGCGCTTTCCTTGACCACCATCTGGGCGGGCGCCGGCGGCGTGCGGGTCGGCACGTACTTGCCGCGGGCAACCTGCTTCAGGCGGTTGTACTCGGCCAGCACCTTGGCGCCGTAGCCGGAGTCGGACTCGAAATCGGCCGCGCCGACATAGGTCTTCAGGCCGCCTTCGACCGAACCGGTGCGCTTGACGTAGTCCTTCAGGATCTGGGCGCCGACACGGATGTTGGCGACCGGATTCAGCGCCGCCTCGGCGCCGCCGACCTGCTCGAACTTGTCGTGGTGGACCTTGGCCATCACCTGCATCAGGCCCTTGGCGCCCATCGGGCTTTCCGCGAAGGGATTCAGGCCCGATTCGATCGCCATCACGGCCAGGATCAGCAGCGGGTCGAGCTTGATCTCGTGCGCCGTCATGTAGGCGGTCGAGACCAGCATGTTGGCGGCGTCGCCGGCCACGCGATAGCGCTTGGCGAGCCAGGAGGTCACGTTCTGCTGCTGCTTGGCGGTGCCGAGCAGCTTGGCGTCCTTGATGTCCTCGGCCTGGTCGACGGCCGCGGCCTGGGCCACGGGTTGCGCCGGCGCCGCCGCGACGACTGGCGCGGGAGTGGCGGCGGGTGCTGCGGCTTCCGGGTGCAGCAGTTCGGAAACTTTTTTCGCCGCATCGGGATTCATGTAGAGCAGGGCCAATACCGCCACTGCCGAAAGACCAAACACGGTCAGGGTGTGCTGCATGGTGGTCAACAGACCACGTGCCGATTTGCTCACGGAATTCCACGTGACTGGCTGGCTGGCCATGGTATGGACGAGCCTTGCGCTCGTACCGAACAAACGATTGATCATCGAAGTCCCCTTTGTCGCGGCAAAAACCGTCCCGTCGCGGCGCTATCGAGCGCTGCGTGGTGGTTACCAATGCCGTGCATCAGAAAAATCGTCAGGCCGCCCATCCTTGGGGCCGGCCAAAACGCCGTCATTGCTTTGCTACAGCTGGACGAGGAACCCAGGGCGGGTGACGTACCAGTGGCTCAACAACTGTCTCGGGGGTTGAAGGCAGACGCCTTGTGAAAACACTCCTCAAAATGTCATGTGGGGCCCCGACCCCGTGAAGTTATGAGAACGGCTACAATCAGCTTAAAAACGTGGCCGCCTCATCAAGTAGGGCAGATTGTAGGAGGTCGCATATGCCAAGTCAATACTAGCACGAACGCCCTTTATAACTTTTAAATCTTAATTTTGCAGAGCGAGCTCATCAATACCGTGGCAAATCAAACACTTGGCAGCGGAATTTGATTAACCTCAAGCAATGCAAAAAACAAGTAAAACTTGATGAAATATTCGGATCTTCGGGATTTTATGTCCCAACTGCAACAAACTGGCGAATTAAAAGAGGTCGCGCTGCCGGTCTCGACGCATCTCGAGATGACTGAGGTGGCCGACCGCACCCTGCGCGCCGCCGGACCGGCGCTGCTGTTCCGGAACCCGACGGATGCGCGGGGCGCCGCCCATGGCATGCCGGTGCTGGCCAACCTGTTCGGCACGCCACAGCGGGTGGCGCTCGGCATGGGGGCCGACAACGTCAGTGAACTGCGCCGCATCGGCCACGTGCTGGCGCGCCTGAAGGAGCCGGAGCCGCCGCGCGGCTTCAAGGACATCATCGGCATGGGTTCGCTCGTCAAGGCGGTCTGGGACATGGCGCCGAAGGAAGTGAGGGGCGCGCCCTGCCAGGAAATCGTCTGGGAAGGCGACGACGTCGACCTGGCGCGCCTGCCGATCCAGCATTGCTGGCCGGGCGACGTCGCGCCCCTCATCACCTGGGGCCTGGTGATCACCAAGGGGCCGAACAAGAAGCGCCAGAACCTGGGCATCTACCGCCAGCAGGTCCTGGGCCGCAACAAGGTCATCATGCGCTGGCTGGCGCACCGCGGCGGCGCGCTGGATTTCCGCGAGCACGCGCTCGCCAATCCCGGCCAACCCTATCCGGTGGCGGTGGCGCTGGGCGCCGACCCGGCCACCATCCTGGGCGCGGTGACGCCGGTGCCCGACGCCTTGTCCGAATACCAATTCGCCGGCCTGCTGCGTGGCCAGCGCACGACGCTGACGAAAGCCATCGGCAGCGAGCTGCGTGTGCCGGCGTCCGCCGAGATCGTGCTGGAAGGGCATATCTACCCGGACGAGAAGCACCCGTCCGGCTTCGAGCATGCGGTCGAAGGTCCCTACGGCGACCACACCGGTTATTACAACGAGCAGGACAGCTTCCCGGTGTTCACGATCGACCGCATCACCATGCGCCGCGACCCGATCTATCACTCGACCTACACCGGCAAGCCGCCCGACGAGCCGGCCGTGCTGGGCGTGGCGCTGAACGAGGTCTTCATCCCGCTGCTGCAGAAGCAGTTCAGCGAGATCACCGACTTCTACCTGCCGCCGGAAGGCTGCAGCTACCGCATGGCCGTGGTGCAGATGAAAAAGCAGTACGCCGGTCACGCCAAGCGCGTCATGTTCGGGGTCTGGAGCTTCCTGCGCCAGTTCATGTATACCAAGTTCATCGTGGTGGTCGACGAGGACGTCGACGTGCGCGACTGGAAGGAAGTGATCTGGGCGATCACGACCCGGGTCGACCCGACGCGCGACACGGTATTGGTCGACAACACCCCGATCGACTACCTCGACTTCGCCTCGCCGATCAGCGGCCTCGGCAGCAAGATGGGCATCGACGCCACCAACAAGTGGCCGGGCGAGACCAACCGCGAATGGGGCACGCCGATCGCGATGACGCCGGAGGTCAAGACCCGGATCGACGCCATCTGGCAACAGCTGGGCCTGTAACCGGCGCCTTCGATTCCCACCGGCACCCGTGCGTCGTGCGGGGCCGGGTCGGGCTAGACTCGGGGCTTGACCACGACGCCTACGGAGGCCCGATGAAGATCCTGATGGTGCTGACTTCGCACGACCAGCTCGGCGATACAGGCAAAAAGACCGGCTTCTGGCTGGAAGAGTTCGCCGCACCTTATTATGTGTTCAAGGATGCCGGCGCGCAGCTGACGCTGGCATCGCCCAAGGGCGGCCAGCCGCCGCTCGACCCGAAGAGCGACGAACCGGATGCGCAGACCGAGGCGACGCGCCGTTATCGAGGCGACCCGGCGGCGCAGCAGGCGCTGGCCAATACCGTTCCGCTCGCAGGCGTGAAGGCCGAGGAGTTCGACGCCGTGTTCTATCCCGGCGGCCACGGTCCGCTCTGGGACCTGGCGCAGGACGCCGATTCGATCCGCCTGATCGAGTCCATGTTCGCTGCCGGCAAGCCGGTCGCCGCGGTCTGCCACGCGCCGGGCGTATTGGGTCAGGTGAAAGGCGAGGGCGGCGCGCCCCTGGTCCAGGGCAAGCGCGTGACGGGCTTTACCAATACCGAGGAAGCGGCGGTCGGCCTGACCGAGGTCGTCCCCTTCCTGGTCGAGGACATGCTGGTCAGGAACGGCGGCCAGTACAGCAAGGCCGAGGACTGGGCGCCTTATGTCGTCACCGATGGCCTGCTGGTTACGGGGCAGAATCCGGCCTCGTCGGAACCGGGGGCGCAGGCCTTGCTGGCGCTGCTGGACAAGCGTTCCTGAGCGTCTCGCATTTCCGGCCCCAAAAACAATGGGGTCGGTTATAATGTGGGCTGGCGGGCCCCTGCGCATTGTGGCATGGTTTACCTGGTCAGGTCGGGAACGAAGCAGCCAAAGCCGTTCACCGCAAGTGCCGCAGATCAGGCTCGCCTCCTTCCTCTCTTCTTTCTCCCGTCCTCCTTTTTTCGCTTCTCTCCAGGCGCGCTGTCCTTCCATTGGTCGCAACAATTGTTTGGCTTTAATGAACTATTGTTCATGCCAGTTGAAGTCCGTACAAGAAAATGACGGATTTGCGCAACAGGGCGCTTCAGTAGTGCGCTGAGGAAATTTTTGTTGTTGTATTCTTCCGTTTTCGGTAAATACGTTCAGGCGGAAGAAAATGAGCAATTTGCGTGTGGAGGAGACGCTGCGCCAGCAGTCGCACAAGGCTGACTGCCTGGTGCTTGGCATTCTTTGGGCAATGTTCGTGCTAGCCCTGGCCTTGTCCGGCTTGCACGATACGCTGGGCTGGGCACTGGCCGTGGGTCTCCCGACGGCGTTGGTGCCCACCGTGATGGTGTTCCTGGCTGGCGGCGCCCCCGCCAATCGTTTCGCCAACGCCATTGCCCTGATTGTCATGTGTGCCTTGCACATACACCAGGGCGCCGGACGCGACGAGCTGCATTTCGGCCTGTTCGTGGTCCTTGCCTTCCTGTTGTGCTACCGCGACTGGAAGGTGATCGCCGTCGCCGCCGCGGTGACGGCGCTGCATCACCTCTCATTTAATTACCTGCAAGAACTCGGCTATGGCGTGCGCTGCCTGGCGCAGCCGGGCATCGCCATCGTGCTGGTCCACGCCGGCTACGTGGTCGCGGAAACGGTCGTGCTCTGCTACCTGGCAGTGCTGCTGCGGCGCGAAACGGTGCAGGCGGCGGAGTTGCGCGCCAGCGTGGCGGCCTTGCAGGGCGAGGGCGGAGAGATCGACCTGCGTGCCGACGAGGCGGTCCGCAGCGACAGTGCCCGTGCCTTGCGCGACGTGGTGCGCCTGCTGCAGCGCG
>DOUW01000529.1 GCA_003520365.1 Massilia sp. | reverse complement strand
CGTGGCGTGGCGGCCAGTTCCGCCGCGGCCGTCGGCGTGGCGGCGCGCATGTCGGCGGCAAAGTCGGCGATCGTGACGTCGGTCTCGTGACCGACGCCGGCAATGACGGGGATGGCGCAGGCGGCGATCGCGCGCGCCACGCATTCCTCGTTAAAACTCCACAGATCCTCGATCGAACCGCCGCCGCGCACCACCAGCAGCACGTCGACCTCGGCGCGGGTGGATGCCGTCA
Organism: Massilia sp.; assembly: GCA_003520365.1. GTDB lineage: Bacteria > Pseudomonadota > Gammaproteobacteria > Burkholderiales > Burkholderiaceae_D > Telluria > Telluria haematophila. The sequence goes on along the minus strand of DOUW01000529.1, from coordinate 3,184 downwards.
TGATGGCCTCGGCGATCTTGTCGGCGGCAAACTGTCCCTGCACCGGGGCAGGGTAGAGCACGATGTTCACGTGCGGCGCGCGGCGCTTCAGCGCCGTCAGCACGTCGCGCAGGGCGGCCGCCTGCGGGCTGGTGACGATGCCGATGCTGCGCGTGAACAGCGGCAGGGCGCGCTTGCGCTCCTGGTCGAACAGGCCCTGGTTCGCGAGCTTCTCCTTCAGGCGCAGGAAGGCTTCGTAGAGCTGGCCGACGCCGGCGCGGCGGATCGCCTCGACATTGATCTGGTAGTCGCCGCGCGCGCCGTACAGCGTCACCAGCGCGCGCACCTCGACCTTGTCGCCTTCGCGCGGCACGAACCCGGCATACTGCGCGCGGCTGCGGAACATCACGGCGCGCACCTGGGCCGCGTCGTCCTTGAGCGTGAAGTACCAGTGGCCCGAGCTGGCGCGGGTGAAGTTCGAGATTTCCCCGCCGATCCACACCAGCGGAAAGGAACGCTCGAGCAGGCGCGCGACCTGCTGGTTCAGCGCGGTGACGGACAGCACGGGCGGCGCGGCGTAGGCGGTGTCGGAGTCGTTATCGTTGAGCATGGTTGAAGTCCTGATGCATAAGCCGAGAAGCTTATGGCACATCCATGACGGTCCGACAAGAGGTTTTTGAATCGAATCGCGCCGCCTTATTTGCGGGCAGCGGAGGGTGATTTGTTTTAAATCAATGACTTAGATGGGGCGATATGCACTTGGGCACAATGTTATCCACAAAAAATGTGAGGAACTCGGCAGTAAGCGCATGGACCTGCCAAAATTCCGGGCATGCAGAACTATTCCCTTATAAATCAAGTGCTTGGTAGTTATCCACCGGCCTTGCGCACATCTTTTTCCACAGTTTATGTGAAAAGTTCATGCTACGGCCGAGCTGGTGGACAGGGGTTGTGGGAAAAACTTCGTCTCACTCCCCTTCGTCGCGTGGGAGCGATGGGCTGGAATGGTCGTGCTAAAAAATTGTGCAGGAGAATTTTTCTATTTAAAATCAATGGTCTTGCGCTATCGCAAGGCGCTTCCTCACAATTTTGTCCACAGAAAATGTGAAGAAGCGCACACCTGCTCGGTCTGGGCGCCGGTTGGCCGAGCTACCGGCATCCCGCGCAGCGTCAAGCGTCGGCGGCGGGAGTAGTGCATAACGATCAGGGGGCCGTATGGATTCGTCCATTTTCCCGGCTTAAACCGAGCGCTACAGTTTTTCGCACGGCTTAATGTTGTGCTTGCTCAAAAATCAGGCGGTTGGAAAATGCGACGTATATTCAAACACTTAAGCTGTCGTGGAAGGCCTTGCTCACATTCTTTTCCACAGAAAGTGTGCATAGTCCCCAGCTTGCCTTCATCGCGCCAAGTCCGCTAATGCATCGCTTCCCCCAGCGAACGAAGTCGGTGTGGACAAGTCGTACTGCTTACTTTCCTTGCAGAGGCACTTTCTCCTTTGAAATCAATGATGTTGACGTGTATCAATACTCTTGCTCACAATTTTGTCCACAAAAAATGTGGGGAAATGCGTTGGCGCCAGATGACGCGAGCATGGGGATGGCGTGCCGCATTCTTCAGCAGCAAGATATTATTGAGATAAATCAATAGCTTAGCGTGGATGCAGTCTCATTGCGCACATTTTTATCCACAGAAAATGTTCAAAAGTGGGTAAGGCAGTGGCTCCACCCAGTCTCTCGGCCTGCCGCGAACCCCAAGCTGCCAACCCTGCCGTTTTCTTGCGCAAGGGAAAAATTCCCTTAAGAATCAACGGCATCCCAACATGGGGAGGCGCTTGCGCACAATTTTATCCACAGAACTTGTGCAGAACTGTACTTGCCGCAGCGGCGGCAACTTGTTACATTGCCGAATTCGTTACTGTTCTGTCAGGAGTTCACTTGCTCGCCATTATCCAAGCCGCAGGCTGGCCCATCTGGCCATTGTTGATTGCCTCGATCATTGCCTTGGCCCTCATCATTGAACGCTTGATCTACCTGCGCCGCGAGAAGATCCTTCCGAAGCAGTTGCTGGGCGAAGTCATCAACGTCTACCGCAGCAGGAAAGTAACGCCCGAGATCGTGGCCACGCTGGAAAACAATTCGCCGCTCGGCGCCGTGCTGGCCGCCGCGCTGCGCAATGTCGACGCCCCGCGCGAGGTCATGAAGGAGTCGATCGAGGAGGCAGGCCGCGGCGTCGCCCACGTGCTCGAGCGTTTCCTGACCACGCTCGGCACCATCGCCTCGCTGGCGCCGCTGATGGGCCTGTTCGGCACCGTGGTCGGCATGATCGAGATCTTCGGTTCGCAGAACGCCGCCGGCGCCAATCCAGCCCAACTCGCGCACGGCATCTCGGTGGCCCTGTATAACACCGGCTTCGGCCTGGCGATCGCCATGCCGGCCCTGGTGTTCTACCGCCACTTCCGCGCCCTGGTCGACAGCTTCATCATCGACATGGAGCTGCAGGCCGTGAAATTCGTCGACGTCGTCCACGGTGACCGCAAATGATCGATTTCCGCCGCGGCCGCAAGCGCGAGGACCCGGAGATCAACCTGATCCCCTTCATCGACGTGCTGCTGGTCGTGCTGATCTTCCTGATGGTGTCGACTACCTACAGCAAGTTCACCGAGCTGCAGATCACGCTGCCGACGGCCGACGCCGAGAAGGCGGCGGAGAAGCCGTTCGAGATCAACGTCACCATCGACGCCAAGGGTAACTACACGGTGAACAACACGCCGGTGTCCTTCCACGGCGTGGCCGGCCTGGCCGACGACCTGAAGGCGGCTGCCCGTTCCGGTCCGAACGGCCAGCCGGTGGCGGACCCGGTCGTTATCGTCAATGCCGACCAGTTCGCGATGCACCAGATGGTCATCAACGTGCTGGAGGCGGCGCGCCTGGCCGGCTACGACAAGCTGACCTTCGCCGCCCAGACCGGCGGCAAGAAGTAAACCCGGGCGGTCCCGGCGTCCACGCGATCGCAGCAGGCGGACACCGGCGCCGCTGCTGCGATCCAGGCCTTTCATGTCCAAGAATAATTCCCTCGAATCGACCCTGACCCGCGCCTGGCTGCGCCGCGGCCCGCTGGCCTGCGCGCTGTGGCCGCTGTCGCTGCTGTTCCGTGCGCTTGCCGCGCTGCGCGCCGCCCTGTTCCGCGCAGGCGTCCTGAAGTCCG
>DOUW01000370.1 GCA_003520365.1 Massilia sp. | reverse complement strand
ATGCGGCCGTCGCCGTCGACGCTGGCGGTGATGACCAGGCGCGCGACGCTGGCCGGCAGCCGGCCCAGCTCGAATGCAAAGCCGTCCCGGTCGCTCCCCACCGCTGCGCTGCGCACGCCGCCGCAGGGATTGACCGGCTGGTTGAAGAAGGTCATGTACGGTTCGCCGACCAGCTTGCCGCCCGCATCGAGCGCGAAACAGGCGAAATCGAGCGCCAGTCCCTCGGCGGCCAGGCCGGCCCGCAGGACACCGCTTGGCGCGTGCTCCGCGAGCGCCAGGCGCCCCCCTCTTTTCAGTTGCTTCATTCATCCTCCAGGTACGCAATGGACCGGCCTACGCCGGCGTTCACGAAAACGGGGTGCCGACAGCAGCGTCAGAACAGCTCGAGGTTCGGCGATGGCGGTGGCGCCTTGGTACGCGCCGCGGCCGGCGCCGGCCAGTCGCGCATGCGATCCGCCGGATAATGGCGCAGGAAGCTGTGCGCCATGTCGATGCTGCGGCAGGCCAGCCAGTCCTCGACCTCGTCGTGCGGCAGGATGACCAGCGAACGCTTCTCGTCGCCCGGCTTGTGCATGCGGCGCATCAGCGCGTGCTCGTCGGCATTGATGGTGATCTGGGAGAAGGAAGACGACACGCCGCCGTCGGGCTCCTGCCAGTCGCGCCACAGTCCGGCCACGAAAAACAGCGATTCGTCCGCCATGCCGATCGCGTGGCGAACCGCGCGCCCGCTCTCGTAGCAGGGTTCGTAGAACCAGGCCATCGGCACCGCGCACAACTGCAACCGGCGCCAGGCCGGCGCGAACGAGCGCCGCTCGACCAGCGATTCGGCGCGCGCGTTCATGGTGTCGAAGGGTTTGACGCCGGGCGGGATGTGGCGGCGCGGGACCATGCCGTACGTGGCCAGGCAGGCATCAAGCCGGCCATCGGCGCCCGCCCGCAGGATCGGGGCGGCATAGTCCTTCCAGGTTTCTTCCGGCCAGCGCCAGTCGGCCGGCAGCTCGCTGAAGGCGCCCAGCGAGCCGAACTTGCCGAACTGTTCGGGTGTGGGAGGACGGTAGTTGACGCACATGGCAGCCGCAGCCTTCAGAAACCGTCGAACACGGTGTCGAGGTGGGTCACCTGCGGGGCGCCGTCGAAGCAGTGGCCGACCAGGCGGCGCCACTCCTGGAAATCCTCGCTGCCGCGGAAATGGACGGTATGGTCCTCGAGCGTTTCCCAACGCACCAGCAGGCGGTAGGCACGCGGGTTCTCGATACCGCGCTGCAGCTGCATGCCCGCGCAGCCGCGGGCGCGCTGGAACAGCGGCGCCGCCTGGCGCACGCCGGCCTCGAACCCGGCTTCCATGCCGGGCTTGATCAGAATTTCCGCGCTTTCGAGCACCATTGAAGCATCCTTCCCTGAAGCGGCGCGCGGACTGCGCGCCTGGCCGGGATTATGCCACGCGCAGCGCCATTTTCAGGAAAGCGCCAGCGCGGCCCGTTCCGCCCGCGCCCACCCGACGCCGGGCGCCCTGGAGTCGATATCCGGGCTGCCGCGCAATGCCCGCTCCCGCTCGGGAATCCTGAAGACGCTGACCGTATCGACCAGGCCGCCGGACTGGTCGCGCAGGGACTGCGCGGCGGCGGCGGCTTCCTCGACCAGTGCGGCGTTCTGCTGGGTCATGCTGTCCATCTCGATGATCGACATGTTGACCTGCTCGATGCCGGCGCTCTGCTCGGCGCTGGCGTTGGCGATCTCGCCCATGATGTCGGTCACGCGCTTGACGCTCGCCACCACCTCGTCCATCGTGACGCCGGCCTGGCCGACCAGCTTGCTGCCGCGCTCGACCTTCTCGACCGAGTCGCCGATCAGGGTCTTGATTTCCTTGGCCGCGGCGGCCGAGCGCTGGGCCAGGTTGCGCACTTCGGATGCCACGACCGCGAAACCGCGGCCCTGTTCGCCGGCACGCGCCGCTTCCACCGCGGCGTTCAGCGCCAGGATGTTGGTCTGGAAGGCGATGCCGTCGATGACGCCGATGATGTCGGCGATCTTGCTGGCCGAGCTGTTGATCTCGCCCATCGTGCCGACCACCTGCGACACCACGTCGCCGCCCTTGCGCGCCACGTCCGAGGCGGTGGCGGCCAGCTGGTTCGCTTCGCGGGCATGGTCCGCGTTCTGCTTGACGGTGGTGGTCAGGGTTTCCATGGCCGAGGCGGTCTTCTCGAGCGAGCTGGCCTGCAGTTCGGTACGCGAGGACAGGTCGATGTTGCCGGCGGCGATTTCACGCGAGGCGGTGCCGATGGTTTCGGTGCCGCGGCGCACCTGGCCGACGATCTTGACCAGGCTGTTGCGCATCTCGCTCATCTCGGCCAGCAGGCTGCCGCGCTCGGCGGTGCTGGTGTCGATCGCGATCGCCAGGTTGCCGTGGGCGATGCTGCCGGCGATCTTCGTGGTGTAGTCGGGCTCGCCGCCCAGTTGCTTGAGCAGGCCGCGGGTGATGACCCAGGCGGCCGCCACGCCCATGACGACGGCGACGACCAGCATGATGACCATGAAGTTACGGGCGTTCACGAACGCGTCGGCGGCGTCCTGCTGGCTCTGGGCGCTCTGCTTGTCTTCCAGGGCGACCAGCTGGTCCAGGGCTTCGGTCCACTTCTTCTGGACCGGACGCACTTCGCGCACCATCACGCGGGTCGCATCCATGGCGTTGTTGGCGAGGTAGAGTTCCGAGGCCTTGGCGATGGCCGGCAGGGCGGCGGCTTCGTGCTGCTTGACCTCGGCCAGCAGCGCCTTTTCGGCATCGGTGCCGTCGGCTGCGAAGATCTGGCTCAGCTTGTCCTGGGCCGCGGTGTAGCGGGCGCTCTGGTCCTTGAATTTCTTGAGCTCGGGCTCCATGTCGGCCGGGTCGGCCATCAGGGTCAGCACGCGCAGCGAGGCCAGGCGGTCCTGCACGTTGTTGCGCATCTCGATGACCATGCGGCTCGACACGTTGTTCACGCTCACCACATGATCGAGACGGTCCTGGATCTGGGCCATGCGCAGCACGCCGACCACGGTCACAGCCACCAGCAACACCAGCACCAGGGCAAAACCCAGCCCCAGGCGCATCCCGACCTTCATGTTCGATAAATTCATCTCGCCCTTCCCTCTTCTGTTGTCAGATTTGCTTTGGATTTTATGTCCGCGTGAAGTCCTTTTCGACAATGACTTCCCTTACGGAAATTGTATTTCCGAAAGGATAAATCAAAAATTGACTGTCTAGTCAGGAAAAATCTGCATCTCGAAGGAAACGCCTCACGGGACAGGAACGTTTCTTCAGCAAATCTTATTGTTGCGAACGAAATTATGGATGGAGTCTTGCTGTAGAGCAAGCACGGTCGGACCTGTCTACACAAATTCCGACGACCCTGTAGTAAATTTCCTACAGGAATATTGGTTACAGGGCGCGAATGCACGCCGGTGGTGCATTGGCGCACCACCGTGAGTCGGGAAGAAAAGGAAGGAGACGGGAAGGCGATCAGAGATCGCGGATGTGGGCGGCCGCTTCGAGCAGCAGTCGCGGATCGCCGCTGGCGAGCTTTTTCGGGTCGGACAGCATCTGGCGGAAGGCGCGGGCGCCCGGCAGGCCGGCGGTCAGGCCCAGCATGTGGCGCGTGATGCTGTTGAGCTTGAGTCCATGGCCGCCATAGCGTGCCAGCTGGTCGGCGATATAGGGGACCATCGCGGCCAGCACCTCGGCGCGGGTCTTCGGTGCGGCATCACTCCCGTAGAAGCGCAAGTCCCAGTTCGCCATCACCCAGGGGTTGTGATAAGCCTCGCGCCCCAGCATGACGCCGTCCACGTGCGCCAGGTGGGCGGCGATCTCGTCGTCGGTCTTCACGCCGCCGTTGATGATGATTTCCAGCTCAGGGAAATCGCGCTTGAGCTGGTAGGCCACTTCGTAGCGCAGCGGCGGGATCTCGCGGTTTTCCTTCGGCGACAGGCCCTTCAGGATGGCGTTGCGGGCGTGGACGATGAAGGTGACGCAGCCGGCGTCGGCAATGGTGCCGACGAAATCGCGCACGAAATCGTAGCTTTCGTTGTGGTCGATGCCGATGCGGTGCTTGACGGTGACGTCGATCGTGACCGCGTCGCGCATTGCCTTCACGCAGTCGGCCACCAGCTGCGGCTCGTTCATCAGGCAGGCGCCGAACGCGCCCTTCTGCACCCGCTCGGACGGGCAGCCGCAGTTCAGGTTGACCTCGTCGTAGCCCCACTCCTGCCCCAGCTTCGCGCTTTTCGCCAGGTCGGCCGGCTCGCTGCCGCCCAGCTGCAGGGCGATCGGATGCTCGACCTCGTCGTAGCGCAGGTGGCGCTCGACGTCGCCGTAGACCAGCGCGCCGGTGGTGACCATCTCGGTGTACAGCCAGGTGTGACGGGTGATCTGGCGGTGGAACACGCGGCAGTGGCGGTCGGTCCAGTCCATCATCGGGGCAACCGACAGGCGGCGGCTCGGCAGCGCGGCGGTGGCCGCTGCCTGGGTGTGTGCTACGTTCATGTTGGTCCAAGAGAGCTGCCCGGACGGACGCGGGCCGGAGCGGCGCCGCGCCGTGCGTCGCCCTGGGCAGGCATGGCGACGCCGAAGGGGGCACATTCTACCCGAGTGCGCCTCTCCCTGCCGGTCTTCCTCGCCGTTCCCGGCTCAGGAAATGCCGGCCCAGTCCGGGAAGCGCGTGAAGAAGCAATGCGTGGTCGGGCTGAAACTGCGGAAACCCAGGCCGTATTTTTCCGCCAACAAGGCCAGGCTGCGCGTCGAGAACAGGCTGATGTGGCCATTGCGCGGCGAGGCATACCACCAGTTCAGGCGCCCCTTCGGCGCGATGTTGCCGTCGCTGGCCAGCGTCGAGAACAGGACCAGGCATTCCTCATCCATCAGGAGACGCAGGTTGGCCATGAGCGTGTTAGGGTCCGGTACGTGCTCGAACACCTCGAACGACGTGATCAGGTTGAATTTGCCGAGCGACGCCGCCGCGGTGCCATCGCCGGGAAAGGGATCGTAGCTGGTCGTATCCCACCCCTGCTGCGCCAGGATGCTGCTCAGGCCGCCATTGCCGCCGCCATAGTCGAGGTGGCGGATGCGGTCGCGTTGCTTGCCGAACAATTGGGCGACCACTTCGGCATTGCCTTGCGGGCGAACCGCGATGTAGTCGGGGTCGACGTGGACGTAGTCCTCGTTATATATATGATTGAGAAAATCCTCATCCGACCAGTCCCGGAACTCCGGCGCCCACGTGTACTCGCAGGCAGCGCAGCGGCGATAGTAGATGGGCACGCCGCACAAATGCAGGTGAATGCCTTCGCTTTCCCTGCAGCTCTTGTTGAAGTCGACAACGTCGTAGAGCTCGGCGTGCGTACCGCACACCGGGCAGTCGTGAACCGCTTGGTTTTCCATAGATTAATCCTGTTGATCGCTAAAGCCCCGTCGCAAAACGGTTCCGGCATGCCCCTACTTCGTCACGAACGACGGGGACGCCTGTCCTGCCAGCAAGATTCCAAGCAGCCTGCTCTCCTCGTCGCATAGGTCCTCGCCGATCTGCTCGATCGCAGGCCGCAGCGCGTCGAGGTCGCGGTCCAGCCAGGCGAGCTGACGAAACGCCGTCCAGATCCTGTCGGCCGCGCCCTCCACGCGAATATCGGACGGCGAGGCGCTGGAAAGCGAGCTGACGAAGGGGAAGAACACCAGGCCCTTCAATTTCTTTTCGTAGATCAGCTTGCGCAGCAACAAGTCGTAGGGGATATGAAGCTCTTCGTGCACGCCGAGCAGTGCGCCGATCTTCTTCAACGAACGGTGATTGATGATGTAACCGGTTGCGCCGCCGAACGGCAACTTCGCCAGGTCGAGCAGGCGCACCTCGTCCTTGCCGGTCAGCTCCTGGCGCAGCTTGATGAGATCGAGCATCGCCGCCGGGGACACGATCCCGACTTCGGTGAACACGATATCCCAGTCGTAGTTATCGCTGACCCGCAGGAAGTTATCGATCGTCGGCGCGCTATGCGGGCCGAGGACCGCGTCGTCCTCCAACACGAACAGGGGCGCGGTGGCATTCATGTTCAGCGCGATCGACGAGCAATGGCTGAGGAAGCAGGCCTTCTCGGCGGGACGCAGCGTGCCGCCAACGGCGTGCTGCTCGACATAACGGGTATCGAGCGCGGCAAAGCGCTCGAGGCGCCAGTCAGCGCCCCGGTTAGCGGCCCAGTTCGCTTCAAAGCGGGTACGTCGGTCGCCTGCGCTGTCGAGATTGATGTATATGCACTTCATTTCTTGCGATTGCCTCATGGTTGCTAGAACGCACGGTGCATGCCAATGTCACTGCGCAGAAGGCAGCACGCCAGGATGCGGCTGCTGATTGGAGCCATTATAGGTGTTGAAAAATTGTTCCGCAAGAAACAACGCCCTGTTTGTACCATGCCGCCCAGACGGTCAGCGAAGTGGACATGCATGCACGTTCTTCCTCCCTGTACAGTCCGTTATTCCCGAAAATTTCCCTACGGCATTTAATGAACCTTTGAAACGGTCGTCTTGTACTATTGAGAGCAGACCTACTGCTCCTTGAACCCCACCCTCCCAGGAGCTTTCCATGCTGAGCCTTCACACCAACAATGCCGCCCTGTCGGCGCAGAATTCGCTGGCGCGCACCCAGTCCACCCTGTCGACCTCGATGACCCGCCTGTCGACGGGCTTCCGCATCAACTCGGCCATGGACGACGCCGCCGGCCTGCAGATCGCGACCCGCCTGAAAGCCCAGACCAGCGGCATGGCCGTTGCCATGCGCAACACCCAGAACTCGATCTCGATGATGCAGACCGCCGAAGGCGCGCTCGACGAAGTCACCAACATCCTGACCCGCATGAAGGATTTGGCGACCCAGTCTGCCGACGGTTCCTCGTCGACCGCCGACCGCACCGCGATGCAGTCCGAATTCAATTCCCTGACCGATGAACTGAGCAACATCGTCAAGAACACGAGCTTCGGCGGCACCGGCCTGCTGAACAACACCGCTGGTTCGCTGGGCAAGTTCGCCGCTGCGATCGACTTCCAGATCGGTGCTTCGAAAGACGAGAAGATGTCGCTGAACATCAGCAGCAACGTCACGACGATGCACACCAACATCCAGCTGGCCGCACTGGGCTTCAATGGCGGCGCGGCGATCGGCACGGCCACCGCCAAGGGCACCGAGATCAGCGACAGCACTGCCAACGACGGCACCGGCGCCGGCAATGCCAACGGCACCATCGACAAGCTCAAGACCGCCATCGAAAGCGTCAGCACCGTGCG
>DOUW01000369.1 GCA_003520365.1 Massilia sp. | reverse complement strand
AGCAGCGCTTCCGTCGAAGCGCCGGCGGCCAGCTGGCGCTGGGCCTCGGCCATCGCATTCTTCCATTGCACAAAGCCCGGCGCGATGCCGACCACGACCAGCCGCGCATGCGGATTCACGTGCTCGAAGGGGATGTAGTGGACGCTGTAGCGGCCTTCGCGCGCCAGCAGGAATGCGGCGGGAATCTGTGCGGGCGTCGCGATGCGCGCGAGATCGAGGGCGCGGATGGCGTCGACGTAGCGCGGGAACAGCAGGTCGGTCATGGAGATCCTGGTCGGCGGGCGATGCTGCCGATTGTACTGTCCGCTGCCCGCTCGGCGAAGCGCGCGTGCACGGTCCCGTTGGCCTTCCGTGGTGGTAAGCTGGCGTCAGGAATTCACCTCACAGGTGAGGGAAATTCCGACATCCGACCTTGCGGATATTTTTCACGGGGAGGCCGCCATGCCTACTGTTGCACTCGTCACCGTCCACGGAATGGGCGAAACGCCCCGCGACTACGCAGCGGGCGTGTTCGGGCAGATGCGCGCGCGCCTCGGTCCCGCACTGCGCGAGCGGCTGGCCTGTTATTCGGTGTACTACCAGGACATCCTGCAGAAGAACGAGCAGACCATCTGGAACCGCGTCGACCGCCAGAGCAAGGTCCATTACGACGACCTGCGCAAGTTCATGCTGTTCGGCTTCGCCGACGCCGCCGGGCTGGAGAACCGCAAGGAGATCCCGGGCTCGGTCTACGAGCTGGCCCAGGGCGAGATCGCACGCAACCTGCTCGGCGCCTGCACCGCCAACCCGGCCATGCCGGTGGTGTTCCTGGCGCACTCGCTGGGCTGCCAGGTCTTGTCGAGCTACCTGTACGACGCCCAGAAGGCGCTGGCCGGCGGCCTGGTTCAGGCCGGGGTCTGGCGCGACATCGACGGCTGGGCGCGCGCGGCCGTCGGGCGCGTGCTGAGCGAGCGCGAGAAGCAATACCTCGCGGGCGGCATCTGCACCGGCCTGCTCACGACCGGCTGCAACATCCCGATCTTCGTCGCCGCGCACAAGGAAATGCACATCAAGCCGATCGCGCCGCCGACGCCGATGTTCCAGTGGCTGAACCTGTACGATCCGGACGACGTGCTTGGCTGGCCGCTGCAGCCGCTGTCCGAAGGCTACCGCCTGCTGGTGCAGGACCGCGCGATCAATGCCGGGCAGGGCGCGGTGGCCTGGGTGCTCAAGAGCTGGAATCCGCTGTCGCACAACGCCTACTGGCAGGACGACGCGGTGCTGGCGCCGCTGGCGGGAATGATCAGGCGGATGGTCGAATGAACGCGGCGTCTCCCGTAGGGTGGGCACGCCGTGCCCACGCGGAACGGTGCGCGGTAACAGCCAAGTGCGCAGACCTACAGCGTGAATGTCGAAACGCCTCCGAATGATCATCTGAGGCGTCAACATGGATTGACTGATGCGGCGCGACTGGCGCCAACATTGACGCGCGTTCCGCGTGGGCACGTCATTGATGCCCCCGGCATCAATGACCCCACCCTACGAAGCGGGCCGCTTAGGCCCGCTGCAGCGTGAACAGCGGCCGCATGTCGCCCGCCAGCGTGCCGCGGGCGTTGCGGATTTCCGGCCGGCGGAAGCGTTCGAGTACCGTGCGCTTGGCGTCGTCGAGCAGGCCGAGCTGGTCGAGCACGTTGTAGGTCACCGTGTGCATGCCGCGGCTGTTGCCGTCGGCGATCTTGATCGCGATGCCGATCCCGGCCGAGCGGATGCCGAAGGCTTGCACCGCGTCGGCGCCCACCTTCGCCACCCAGTCGCCGCCGCCGGCCGTCATCCAGACCAGGTCGGTGCGCTCGGTGCCGGACACCATGTCGGGGCGGTGGGTCATGGCGTCGAACAGGGGACCCAGGGCCTGGCCCAGGCGCGCGTCGCTTGGCCCCTGCGCCAGGCGCGCATAAAGATGCGCCAGCTTCGCCAGCGGCAGCGCGTAGTTGGGCGCCGAGCAGCCGTCGATCCCCATCGGCATGCGCGACTCCGGCAGGTCGACGGCGTCGGCGAGGGCGGCGCGGATCGCGCGCTGCAGCGGGTGGTCCGGGTCGACATAGTTGGCGGTCGGGGCGCCGTGCAGGCGGCACCAGCCGAGAAAGCCGCTGTGCTTGCCGGAACAGTTGTGGTGGGCGGCGGTCCACTGGCGGTCGATCGGCGCCGGCAGGTTCACGAAATCGTAGTACAGCGGCACGGCGCAGCCGCATTCGAGGTGCTCGACGCGCATGCCGATCTTGTCCAGGATGGAATGGACGCCGGCCAGGTGCTTCTCCTCGCCCGAATGGCTGGCGCACAGCAGCGCCAACTCTTCCTCGGCCAGGCCGAACTTCTCAGGCCCGCTTGATAGCAGGAAGGGCAGGGCCTGGAAGGGCTTCAGGGCGGAACGGGTAAAGGTCTGGTACTGCGGGTCGCCGGCCCAGGCCAGCAGGCGGCCGTCCTTGTCGACGACGGCGACCGAGCCGGCGTGCACGTTTTCGACGGTGTAGCCGGTGGCGGGATAGCCACGGGTGGTGGCCACTAGTGGAGCAACTGCGGGAGTCACTGAGGAAACAGCTTGCATGCTCGGGTCTCGCGAAAGTGGTTGACCCGCCTACTCTAATCCAGCCCTCGCGAACGCAGCGCCACGGCTGCGTCGCCACGCCTTGCACTTACATTGGTGGCCCAAAGCGCCCGGCCTGGTAGTCGCGGATCGCCTGTTCGATCTCGGCGCGGGTATTCATCACGAACGGGCCGTGCGACACCACCGGCGCGCCGATCGGCTCGGCATGGCCGAACAGGACGACGGCGTCTTCCGGCGCGAACAGCTCGACTTCGTCGCCTTCGCTGCTGAGTTCGACCAGGTGGCAGGCGCCGACCCGGTCCTCGGCCACGCCGGCCTGCAGGGCGCCGCGCACGATGTAGAGGAAGACGTTGCGGTTCGCCAGGTTGCGCACGCGCAGGCGCCCGCCGGCCTGGAAGGCGACGGTGCTCATGAAGACGCCGGTCAGGGACTGGACTGGACCGGCCTGGCCCTCCCATTCGCCAGCGACCAGGTGCATGGTCACCCGGCCGCCGTCCAGCGCGAGGGCGGGAATGTCGTCCTTCTGCAGGCCGGTATAGGCCGGCTGGGTCATCTTCAGGTGCGGCGGCAGGTTGACCCACAACTGCAGGATTTCCAGCGGGCCGCCATGTTCCAGGAATTCGCGCGGCGAGATCTCCGCGTGGACCAGGCCGCTGCCGGCCGTCATCCATTGCACGCCGCCGGCATGGATCACGCTTTTGTAGCCGGCGCTGTCCTTGTGCATCAGCATGCCCTCGAGGATGAAGGTAACGGTCTCGAAGCCGCGGTGCGGATGCGGCCCGAAGGGCAGGCCGCGGTTGTGCGGCGGGTAGGTCTGCGGGCCGTGGTGGTTCAGGAACAGGAAGGGATCGACCTGGTCGAGATGGGGGCTGGGTACCGGACGCTGGGTGACCAGGTCGCCGATATCGTCGCGCAGGGCCGGGTGGACCCGGCGTACGTTCTTGTCGCTCATGGCTGCTCTCGGGTTGTTCTTCGATGCCTGTCACGATACCGGATTGGCGGCCGGCCTGCCGCGAGGTGCTGTGCTAGACTCCTTGCGCCTTTGCAATGGAGACACGGCAAAATATGAAAAGAACGATGATCGCCAGCCTGCTGCTGGCCTGCATGGCGCACGCCTTCGCCGACGCGCCGAACCCTGCCCAGACGGTTCCAGGCGACGCCGCCGTCAAGGCCGCCAAGTACGCGGTGACGACCTACCGCACCGCAGTGGTCGATACCCTCGCCAAGCTGGTCAGCTACAACACCGTGGCCGACCCCAACCTTCCCTCGGACCGCGACCCCCAGCACATCGCCTTCAAGAACGCCCTGAAGACCGAGGCGGAGCGTCTCGGTTTCGATGTCGCCGACCATGGCTGGGTGGTCGTGATCGGCATGGGGAAAAGCGAGGAGCGCGTCGGCATCGTGACCCACGGCGACGTGCAGCCGGTCGACCCGACGAAATGGAAGAAGTCGCCCTTCGAGCTGGACCAGACCAGCGAGCCCGGTAAACTGCTGGCGCGCGGCGCCGAGGACGACAAGGGCCCGATCGCGACGGCGCTGTACGCGATGAAGGCGCTGAAGGACCAGCAGCTGCCGCTGTCCAAGCGGATCGAGCTCTACGTGTACATGGGCGAAGAGTCGAACTGGGAGCCGCTGGTCGAGTTCCTGAAGACCCACGAACCGCCGCAGATGAACATCACCCTCGACGCCGAGTATCCGGCGGTGGTGGCCGAGAAGGCGTCCGGCACGATCGCGGTGACCCTGCCGAAGGCCGGCGCGGCCACCCCTGGCGCGGGCGAGCCGCACATCGCCGCCTTTGCCGGCGGTTTCTTCAACAGCCAGATTCCCGAGGACGCCAGCGCCGTCGTCGCCAACGCCACGCCCGCGCTCGAAGCCCAGGTCAAGGCGCGCGGCGCGAAGCAGGACGGGATGCGCTACGAATTCGAATGGAAGGGCAGCGACCTGCACGTGCGCGCGCGCGGCGTGTCGGCGCACTCGTCCAAGCCGGAAGACGGCGTCAATGCGGTCGCCATGCTGGCCGACGCGCTGGCAGTGCGGCCCTGGCCGAACACCACGGCCGGCGCCGTGGTCAACTACCTGAACGAGATGGTGGGGACCGGCCTGTACGGCGAGAAGTTCGGCGCGATCGCCTACCGCGACAGCTTCATGGGCCCGATGACGGTGGCGCCGACCGTGATCCGCCAGCGCGCGGACGGCATCGAGGTCTCGCTCAACCTGCGCAGGCCGCAAGGCAAGAGCATCGAGCAGCTGACCAACGAGGTGAACGCCGCGCTGGCCCAGTGGCAGGGCCGCAACCTGCCGCTGTCGAACATCGTCGTGCGCACCGGCGAACCCTGGGTACGCAAGGACGCTCCCCAGCTGCCGGTCCTGATGAACGTGTTTTCGTATTTCACCGGCATCAAGGACCCGAAGCCGATCGCGATCGGCGGCGGCACCAACTCGCGCCTGTTTCCGAACGCGGTCAGCTTCGGGCCGGCCATGCCGGGCAAGGTGTACACGGGCCACTCGGAGCATGAGTTCATTACGCTCAAGCAACTGCATTTGAATTTGCAGATGTACACGGCGGTGCTGGCGGAGCTGGCGAAGTAAGCGGTTTCGCATCTGTAGGGTTGGGTACTTGTACCCACGCGGTCTCATCGCGTGAATGTACGCGACGCTTCACTGATCAACGTAAAACGTTCATGCGCTGCGCACTTTGGTTTGTGTCGCATCTGATCGCATCGTGATCCCGGGTGGGTACAAGTACCCACCCTACGAATCTGGATGAACGCCGCATGCTCTCCGTCGATGACCCCGCGTGGACACAGGTGTCCACCCTACGAAAACCACTGCTGAGCTTGTAAGAGTTCGCCCTAGCGAACACCGTAAATACATCCATTCATTCTGTAGGCTTATGCCTACATCTTCTCGGCAATTTCCTCGCCATCCCATCGGTTCCCCCCGCTCTCCATAGGAGACGCCGCCACATGCAGCTTGTTGCCTACAGACCGCTTCCGATGAGTCATTAACCATCGGAAAATAGGCCTGTTCTTCGCGGAAAATGTGGTGAAAACGCCATGTTAGGATCCTCTCCTAGCCGCGTTCGCGAAGCGTGTTTTGCCCGCGATCGTTTCTGTACTGCCCGACATTCAAGATGCCATGCATAGCAAAGAACTGATCAAGCCGGACGGACGACATCTCACCCTCTACAGCAACCAGCCGATACCGGACGGGCTCATCGCGCCCAGTCCCTTCCCCGACCCGATGAACGCGAACCCGCACCTGCGCTGGCATCCGCTGCGCGGCGAGTGGGTCACCTATGCCGGGTTCCGCCAGAACCGCACCTTCCAGCCGCCACCGCAGTACAACCCGCTGGCGGTCACAACCGACCCGGCGAATCCGACCGAGCTGCCGCAGGGCGACTACGAGGTCGCGGTGTTCGACAACCGCTTCCCCTCGCTGGCGCTGGAGTCGCACGACCCGCCGGCCCTGGGCACGGTGCCGACCGCGCCGGCCAACGGCCACTGCGAAGTGGTGGTGTTCACCCAGGACCCGAATGCGGCCCTGGTGCACCTGCCGCTGTCGCGCATCGAGCTGCTGTTCAAGGTCTGGGCCGACCGCACCACGCGCATCGGCGGCACCCATCACATCCAGTACGTGCTGCCTTTCGAGAACCGCGGCAGCGAGGTCGGCGTGACGCTGCACCATCCGCACGGCCAGATCTACGCCTATCCCTTCGTGCCCCAGGTGCCCGAGCGCATGCTGGCCCAGGAGCGTGAGTATTACCTGCAGCACGGGACCAGCCTGCTGTGCGACATGGCGCGCGGCGAATCGGCTGACGGCCGCCGCGTGCTGTACGAGGACGAGCATGCGATCGCCTTCGTGCCGGCCTGCGCCCGCTATCCCTACGAGGTCTGGGTCATGCCGACCGCGCCGTGCAAGGATTTTGCCGCGCTCAGCGACGAGCAGCGCCCGGCGCTGGCGCGCGCCCTGAAGACCGTGCTGCTCAAGTACGAGAAGATGTGGGACCGGCCTTTCCCTTACCTGATGGCCTGGTACCAGGCGCCGACCGACGGCGCCGGGCATCCCGAAACCCAGCTGCACGCCCAGTTCTATCCGCCTTACCGCTCGCGCGAACGCCTCAAGTACCTGGCCGGCACCGAGCTGGGCGCGGGCATGTTCGCCATGGACGTGCTGCCCGAGAACACGGCGGCCGAGCTGCAGGCGGTGCAGGTGTCGCTGGAGGAGGACGCATGAGCGCACCGGAACTGCGCGCCGTCGAAGTGAAGGCCAAGCTGGCGCTGCTGCGCGACTGCCTGGCGAAATCCGGCGCGGCCGCGATCCGGCTGCGCGGGATCGACTGGTTCGCCTGGGTCACCGGCGGCGGCTCGAGCGCCGTGCTGCAGACGGCCGAGGTCGGCGTGGCCGAGGTACTGGTGACCCAGGAGGAAGCCTGCATCCTGACCGACGAGATCGAGGCCGAGCGCCTGCGCGAAGAGGAAGTGCCGGCCGGGTTCAGCTTCCACGCCTCGCCCTGGGCGCAAACCGAGCTGCGCGAGCGCTACGTGCTCGGGCTGGCCGGCGAGCGGGTGGTGCTGTCGGACCGTCCGCACAATGGCGAGCAGCCGCTGCCGAACGCGCTGCGCCTGCGCCGCCTGGTGCTGGGCGACGCCGAG
>DOUW01000368.1:3363-7327 GCA_003520365.1 Massilia sp. | reverse complement strand
CTGCAGCCGGTCCTGCGGCGGGCGGGCCGGGCAGGGGCGGCGGGGGTGGGCGCGGCATGCCGGCCACCACGGTCGGCGTGGCCACCGCCGAACAGGCCGACATCCCGGTCATGTTCGACGCGCTCGGCACGGTGGTGCCGGCGGCGGTCGCCACCGTGCGTCCCCAGGTCTCGGGCGTGCTGCAAAAGATCCACTTCACCGAGGGCCAGCAAGTGAAGGCCGGCCAGGTGCTGGCCACCATCGATCCGCGCACCTTCGAGATCTCGGTGCTGCAGGCCACCGGCCAGCGCCAGCGCGACGAAGCCCAGCTGGAAAGCGCGCGCCTGACCCTGTCGCGCTACCAGACCCTGCTGGAACAGGACTCGATCGCGCGCCAGGAAGTCGACACCCGGGCGGCCCTGGTCAAGCAACTGGAAGGCACGGTCACCACCGACCGCGCGGCCGAGAACCAGGCGCGCCTGAACCTGAGCTATACCCAGGTGAAGGCGCCGATCGCCGGCCGCGTCGGCCTGCGCACGGTCGACATCGGCAACCTGGTGGGCAGCGGCGACGCCAACGGCATCGCCGTCATCACCCAGTTCTCGCCGATCGACGTCGAATTCGCCGTGCCCCAGGACCAGGTGCCGGAGCTGCAGCGCCGCATCGCCCAGAGTGCGACCCTGCCGGCCACGGCGCTCGACCGCACCCGCAGCAACGAGCTGGCCCAGGGCCGCTTTGCCGCGCTCGACAACCAGGTCGACGTCCAGACCGGCACCGTGCGCGCCAAGGCGCGTTTCGAGAACGCCGACAGCAAACTCTTCCCGAGCCAGTTCGTGAACCTGCGCCTGCAGGTGCGCACCATCGAGGACGCGGTCGTGGTCCCGGTGAACGCCTTGCGCCACGGCGCCGACGGCGACTTCGTGTTCGTGTTGAACGAGCAGCAGAAGACGGTGTCGATGCGCCCGGTGAAGCGCGGCCAGGCGACGGCGGACCGGGTCCAGGTGACCGAAGGCCTGAAGCCCGGCGAGCGCGTGATCACCGAAGGCGCCGACCGCCTGAAGGATGGCGCGAAGGTGACGCTGCCGGGCGAGCGGCCGCAGGGTGCGCAGGGAGCACAAGGCCAGCGCCGCCAGCGTGAAGGGAATGCGCAATGAAGGTCGTCGTAGGGTGGGCGGCTTCGCCGCCCACGCGTTCAACGAACGTGTGCGTATCCGCGCACGCGATGTTTGCCAATGATGTGATGCCGCTCCCCGACCGATCACCCGCCGGTTGGACGCGTGGGCGGCATAGCCGCCCACCCTACGAGGTGCTGCCATGAGCCCGTCCGGACCATTCATCCGCCGTCCGGTCGCCACGGCCCTGTTGATGCTGGCGATCGTGCTGGCCGGCCTGGTCGGCTACCGCTTCCTGCCGCTGTCGGCCCTGCCGCAGGTCGACTTCCCGACCATCCAGGTGCAGACCCTGTATCCGGGCGCGAGTCCGGAGGTGATGTCGCGCACCGTGACCGCGCCGCTCGAGCGCCAGTTCGGCCAGATGGCGGGCCTGACGCGCATGAGTTCGACCAGCGCCGCAGGGGTCTCGGTGATCACGCTGCAGTTCGGCCTCGGCCAGACGCTGGACGTCGCCGAGCAGGAAGTGCAGGCTTCGATCAATGCCGGCGGCTCGCTGCTGCCGGCCGACCTGCCGGCGCCGCCGGTCTACGCCAAGGTCAACCCGGCCGACGCGCCGGTGCTGACGCTGGCGATCACCTCCGATACGATTCCGCTGACCGAGGTCCAGAACTTGGTCAACACGCGCCTGGCGCTGAAGATCAGCCAGGTCTCGGGCGTGGGCCTGGTCACGCTCTCGGGCGGCCAGCGTCCGGCCGTCCGGATCCAGGCCGACACTGAAGCTCTGGCCTCGTACGGCCTGGGCCTGGATTCGCTGCGCACCGCGATCACGGCGGCCAACGCCAACAGCGCCAAGGGCAGCTTCGACGGCCCGACCCGGGCCTACGCGATCAACGCCAACGACCAGCTGGTCACCGTCCAGGACTACAAGAACCTGATCGTTGCCTACCGCAATGGGGCCCCGGTGCGCCTGGAGAACGTGGCGCAGGTGGTCGACAGCGCCGAAAACGTGCGCCTGGGCGCCTGGGCCAACCTCAAGCCCGCGATCATCCTGAACGTGCAGCGCCAGCCGGGCGCCAACGTGATCGCCACGGTCGACGCCATCAAGGAGCGCCTGCCCGAGCTGCAGGCCAGCCTGCCGGCCGCGCTGCGCCTGGACGTGCTGAGCGACCGCACCACGGGCATTCGCGCCTCGGTCGAGCACGTGCAGATCGAGCTGCTGCTGGCTGTGGTGCTGGTGGTGCTGGTGATTTTCGCTTTCCTGCACAGCGTGCGCGCCACCGTGATCGCCAGCCTCGCCGTGCCGATCTCGCTGATCGGCTCGTTTGGCGTGATGTACCTGCTCGGCTACAGCCTGAACAACCTGTCGCTGATGGCGCTGACGATCGCCACCGGCTTCGTGGTCGACGACGCCATCGTGATGATCGAGAACATCGCGCGCTACATCGAGGAGGGCGAGAAGCCGATGGCGGCCGCCATCAAGGGCGCGGCTCAGATCGGCTTCACCATCATCTCGCTGACGGTCTCGCTGATCGCGGTGCTGATCCCGCTGCTGTTCATGGGCGACGTGGTCGGCCGCCTGTTCCGCGAATTCGCGGTGACGCTGGCGATTACGATCCTGATCTCGGGCGTGGTGTCGCTGACCCTGGTGCCGATGATGTCGGCGCGCTGGCTGCGCAGCCACGAGGAAGAAAAGCCAGGCAAATTCGCGCGCAAGACCCAGGCTTTTTTCGATCGCGTGATCCAGAAGTACGACCGCGGCCTGGACTGGGTGCTGGCGCGGCAGGGCCTGACGCTGATCGTCGCCCTGGCCACGCTGGCGCTCACGGCCCTGTTGTGGGTGGTGATCCCGAAAGGCCTGTTCCCGACCCAGGACACGGGCCAGCTCCAGGCGCGCGTCGAAGCGCGCCAGGCGATCTCCTACAACGCCATGGCCGAGCTGCAGCAGCGCGCCGCCAAGGCCATTCTCGAGGATCCGGAAGTGGAGTCTTTGGCCTCCAATGTCGGAGTCGACGCCGCCAATAGCACCATGCTCCACACCGGCACCATGCTGATCAACCTGAAGCGCGATCGCAGCTCAGACCCGGACGAGCTGATGCAGCGCTTGCGCAACCGCGTGGCACAGGTGCCCGGCGTGACGCTCTACCTGCAGCCGACCCAGGACTTGACCATCGACGCCGAGACTGGCCCGACCCAGTACCGGGTCTCGCTCGAGGGCGCCGACAACGCCACCGTCGTCGAGTGGGCGAAGAAGCTGGTCGCCCGCATGCAGCAGCAGAAGCAGCTGCGCAACGTGACCACCGACGCCGGCGCGGTCGGCGCGGCGGCCGTGGTCCACATCGACCGCGACACCGCCTCGCGCCTGAACATCACCGCGTCCGCCATCGACGACGCCCTGTACAGCGCCTTCGGCCAGCGCATCGTCTCGACCATCTTCACCGAGACCAACCAGTACCGTGTGATCCTGGAGGCGCAACAGGACGAAGCCATGTCGCTGGCTGCGCTGGGCCGCCTGCAACTGCGCACCGGTTCCGGCGAGCCGACCCCGCTGTCGGCGGTGGCCACCATCCGCGAGGAAGAAGCGCCGCTGCAGGTGACCCACGTGGCGCAGTACCCGGCCACCACGATCGGCTTCGACACCGCCGCCGGCACCTCGCTCGGCCAGGCGGTCGACGCGATCCGCGCGGCGGCCGAGGACATCAAGCTGCCGGCCTCGGTCACGCTGACCTTCCTCGGCGCGTCCGGCGCCTACGAGAACTCGCTGTCGAACCAGTTGTGGCTGATCCTGGCGGCGGTGGTCTGCGTCTACATTGTGCTGGGCGTGCTCTACGAGAGCTACACCCCCCCGATCCCCATCCTCTCGACGCTGCCCTCGG
>DOUW01000368.1:0-3341 GCA_003520365.1 Massilia sp. | reverse complement strand
GCGATCATGATGATCGACTTCGCGATCGAGGCCGAGCGCGATCAAGGTAAAACCCCGCTCGAGGCGATCCGCCAGGCCGCGCTGCTGCGCTTCCGTCCGATTCTGATGACGACCCTGGCCGCGCTGTTCGCCGCCGTCCCGCTGATGTTCGGCTGGGGCGAAGGCGCCGAGCTGCGGCGTCCGCTGGGCCTGGCCATCTTCGGCGGCCTGATCGTGAGCCAGCTGCTGACCCTGTTCACCACGCCGGTGATCTACCTGGCATTCGACCGCACCGCGCGCCGCTGGACCGGAAAGGCGCCGTCGAAACCGAAAGAGGCGGGCGCATGAATCTGTCGAAGCCCTTTGTCCAGCGTCCGATCGCGACCGTCCTGCTGACGCTCGGGCTGGCGCTGGCGGGGATTGCCGCCTTCTTCGTGCTGCCGGTCTCGCCGCTGCCGCAGGTCGACTTCCCGGCGATCTCCGTGTCGGCGTCCTTGCCCGGCGCGAGTCCCGAGACCATGGCCAGCAGCGTCGCCACGCCGCTCGAGCGGCGCCTGGGCGTGATCGCGGGCGTCAACGAGATGACCTCGAACTCGGGCAGCGGCTCGACCCGCATCAACCTGCAGTTCGAACTGAACCGCAAGATCGATTCGGCCGCGCGCGAAGTGCAGGCCGCGATCAACGCTTCACGCGCCGACCTGCCGTCCACGCTGCGCAGCAACCCGACCTACCGCAAGGTCAATCCCTCGGACGCGCCGGTGATCATCCTGGCGCTCACGTCGAAGACCAGGACGCCGGGCCAGATCTACGACGCCGTCTCGAACATCGTCCAGCAGCGCCTGGCCCAGGTGCCGGGCGTGGGCGAGGTCGAGATCGGCGGCGGCTCGCTGCCGGCGGTGCGCGTCGAACTCAACCCCTACGCGCTGAACCGCCTCGGCGTCTCGGCCGAGGACGTGCGGGCGGCGATCCAGTCGAGCAACCCGAACCGCCCGAAGGGCGCGATCGAGGGCGGCGGCAACCGCCTGCAGATCTATTCCCAGGTCGATACGCCGACCAACGGACGCACCGCGGCCGACTACCGCGACCTGGTCGTTGCCTGGCGTAACGGCGCGGCGGTGCGCCTGCTTGATGTGGCCGAGGTCATCGACGGGCCGGAAAACATCAACACCCTGGGCCTGTTCAACGGCGAACCGGCGGTGATCGTGCTGATCACGCGCCAGCCGGCCGCCAACGTGATCGAGACGGTCGACGGCGTGCGCGCGCTGCTGCCCTCGCTGCAGGCCCAGCTGCCGGGCGACATCACCCTGCAGGTGGCCTCGGACCGCACCAACTCGATCCGCGCCTCGCTGCACGAGATCGAGTTCACGCTGCTCATTTCGATCCTGCTGGTGGTGCTGGTGGTGAGCGTGTTCCTGCGCAGCGTGCGCGCCACCGTGATCCCGGCGGTGGCGACCGTGGTCTCGCTGCTGGGCACCTTCGGCGTGATGTGGCTGCTGGGGTTCAGCCTGAATAACCTGTCGCTGATGGCGCTGACGGTGGCCACCGGCTTCGTGGTCGACGACGCGATCGTCGTACTGGAAAACACCGCGCGCCACATCGAGAAGGGCATGGACCGCATGCAGGCCGCCTTGCTCGGCGCGCGCGAAGTCGGTTTCACCGTGCTCTCGATCAGCCTGTCGCTGGTGGCGGTGTTCATCCCGCTGCTGTTCATGGGCGGGCAGGTCGGGCGCCTGTTCCGCGAGTTCGCGGTGACGCTGTCGGCCGCGGTGATGATCTCGCTGGTGATCTCGCTCACCACGACGCCGATGATGTGCGCCTGGCTGCTCAGGAAAGGCCACACCATCGAGCGGCCCCAGGGCCGGCTGTCGCGCTGGGCCGAGTCGGGCTTCGACTGGATGCTGCGCGTCTACGAGCGCGCGCTCGACTGGGCGCTGGCCAGCCGCGCGCTGGTGATGCTGATCCTGGTGTTCGTGATCGGCCTGAACGTCTACCTGTTCGCGGCCGCGCCGAAAGGCTTCTTCCCGCAGCAGGACACGGGCCAGATCAGCGGCGGCATCCGCGCCGACCAGAGCATCTCCTTCCAGGCGATGCAGGCCAAGATGCGCCAGCTGGTGAACATCATCAAGAACGACCCGGCGGTCGACACCGTGGTCGGCTTCACCGGCGGCGGACGCGCCGGCGGCGGCTTCATGTTCATCAACCTGAAGCCGGCGTCCGAGAGGACGGAGAAGGGCCAGGCCGTGATCGCGCGCCTGCGTCCGCAGCTGGCCAAGGTCACCGGCGTGTCGCTGTTCCTGAACCCGGTGCAGGACCTGCGCATGGGCGGGCGCTCCAGCAACTCGACTTACCAGTACACGCTGAAAAGCGACAGCAGCCAGGACCTGAAGGAATGGGCGTCGAAACTGGCCGACGCCATGAAGCGCCAGCCGGCGCTGGTCGACGTCGACACCGACCAGGCCGAGAACGGCGTCGAGATGTTCGTCACCATCGACAAGGAGAGCGCGGCGCGCATGGGCATCAATACGCGCGACGTCAACAATGCGCTGTACAACAATTTCGGCCAGCGCCAGGTGTCGACCATCTACGACGAACTGAACCAGTACCGCGTGATCATGGGCGTGGCCCAGCGCTATGCGCAGTCGCCGGAAGCCCTGAATGACGTGTACGTGCCGGCGCTCGCCGGCGGTTCCGGCGCCGGATCAGGTAACAGCGCCAGCAACGCCATGACCAGCAACGGCACCCCGGCGCCGGCATCCACGCTGAGCGCCACGCGCGACGCTTCCAGCGGCTCGGCCCTGTCCAGCAGCGCATCGACCATGGTGCCGCTGCCGGCCATCGCCAGCTTCGCCGAGAGTTCGACGCCGACGTCGGTCAACCACCAGGACGGCGAACTGGCGACCACGGTCTCCTTTAACCTGGCCGAAGGCTACAACCTGGC
Organism: Massilia sp.; assembly: GCA_003520365.1. Classification (GTDB taxonomy): domain Bacteria; phylum Pseudomonadota; class Gammaproteobacteria; order Burkholderiales; family Burkholderiaceae_D; genus Telluria; species Telluria haematophila. Next base: position 424 of record DOUW01000368.1, on the reverse strand, counting down.
GGACGGCCAGGCCGCGGTGCGCCAGGCCGAGGCCGACATCGCCATGCCGGCCAACGTGCGCGGCAGTTTCGAAGGCACGGCGCGCGCGGCCCAGGACTCGAACAAGGAGCAGCCGCTCCTGATCCTGGCGGCCATCGTCGTGATCTACATCGTGCTCGGCATCCTCTACGAAAGCCTGGTGCACCCGATCACCGTGCTCTCGACCCTGCCGTCGGCGGGCGTGGGCGCGGTGCTGGCCCTGCTGCTGTTCGACATGGAGTTCTCGATCATCGCCCTGATCGGGGTCTTCCTCCTGATCGGCATCGTCAAGAAGAACGCGATCCTGATCATCGACTTCGCGCTGGAGGCGGAGCGGGCGCACGGCTGGAGCGCGGTGGAAGCGGTGCGCGAAGCCTGCCTGCTGCGCTTCCGCCCGATCCTGATG
>DOUW01000372.1 GCA_003520365.1 Massilia sp. | reverse complement strand
GACCGCGCTACGCGACAGGCCGACCGCGCCCGGCCCGCAATGCGCGCTCGTGGTCGGGCTGGCGGAGGCGGTCGCGACGACGACGCGCGATCATCAAGTAAAAGTCCAGTTCGCATGGCAGCGCGGCCAGGGCGCCAATCGCGGCGGCCTGGCGCACGACACCGACGAAAAAGGCTGCGCGCCCGGCAATGCCGCCTCAGGCACCTGGGTGCGCGTGGCCGAAGCCCTGGCCGGACCGAACTGGGGCACGGTGTTCACGCCCAGGATCGGCACCGAAGTGCTGGTCGATTTCATCGAAGGCGACATCGACCGCCCGGTGATCGTCGCCCAGCTCTACAACGGCGTCGACCAGCCGCCTTTCGCCGCGGGCGTCGGCTCGAACGCCAACCACGCGGGCGTGCTGTCGGGAATCCACAGCCACGGTTTCGACGGCGGCGGCTACAACCAGTGGCAGCTCGACGACGCGACCGGCCAGGTTCGTACGCGCCTTGCCACCAGTTGCGCGGCGACCCAGCTGAACCTCGGCTACCTGATCCACCAATCCCCCGGCTCGGCGCAGCGCGGCGCCTGGCGCGGCAGCGGCTTCGAACTGCGCACCGATGCCTGGGCCGTGATCCGCGGCGGCGAGGGCGTGCTGCTCTCGACCAGCGCCCGTGCGCGCGAGGGCTCCGGCGTCACCTCGACCCAGATGGATGCGGCGGAAGCGGTCTCGCTGTTCAAGAGCGCGCAGTCGCTGGCGACGACGCTCGGAGACGCGGCGGCGCAGCAGCAGGCCCTGTTCAGCAAGGACGCGGCCAAGGCGCAGGCGGATTTCATCGAGCAGATCGACCCGGAGGCGAAAGGCAAGTACGAGGGCGCAGTCGGTGGACACAGCGCACTGAAAGCCAGATCCGGATCGCGCGAGCTCGATGGCGGCCAGCCGGTCGAGAAATTCGGTTCTTCGATCGTGCTGATGGACGCAGCCGCCAGCATCAACTGGGCCACGCCGGCATCGACCGTGGTGTACGCGGGGCAGCAGCTGCACTGGACCACGCAGTCGGACCTGCACCTGGCTGCGGCACATACGGTGTCGTCGGTAGCCGGGAATGCTTTCAACTTGTTTACGCATTCGGGCGGCATCCAGGCGATTGCCGGGAACGGGCCGGTGTCATTGCAGGCGCATACCGATCAGCTGGAGATTTTGGCGGACAAGGAGATCACCGTGATCTCGGTGAATGACTGCATCGAGATCAAGGCCAAGCAGAAGATCGTGCTGCAGGCGGGGCAGTCGGCCATCACGCTGGAGGGTGGGGATATTACGTTTGCTTGTCCGGGGAAGTTTACGGTGAAGGGTGGGAAGCATGTTTGGGATGGCGGCGGTCGAGCGCAAGCTGAGTTGGTTCGACTGCCGGATGCGAGCTTAAAAATATTCGATGAGGCGTTCGTTATAACCGACAAGATGAGCGGCAAACCTCTCGCAGATATCGATTACCGAATCAAATTTGCAGATGGCACATATGAATATGGCCGTACTAATGAAAAAGGCGAAACACACCTGGTAGGCGCAGATAGCCAAGAGCCGGTGACTGTTGAGGTGCGCGGATGACTTCCAAAATCAGAAATGTTACATCTTGGGTGAAAATTGGCTCTTCTGAAACTTCACCCGTAGAAAATAAGCATCGAGCAGAGGTCTTTCTCGATAATTATTATGTTGTCGTAGGTTTTGAAGTAAATAATCCCAAAGCATTTGTTGATAATGTGCAAGATTTGGCAGTGGATTATGGTCATGCGTTCTTCTATGTCGTCAAGAATGTTGCCATCGTAAAATCTTTCAGCTTTGGCCCGAACGGCCCTGGAAAAGTTGGTTGGTTTAATAAGGGTAAGATGATGACTTCAAAGAAGAATGGCATCCATAATGGGCGGCCCGGCAATGCGGACTATCCTATCACTGAGCTTGTGAAAGCATTCAAAATCAGTATTTCTATGCATCAGGCAGCGATTCTTCAAAAAGAAATCGACAACCTTAGGTCGGAGATAAACACTGGTAAGCTAGAGTATTCCGCGATCATGAATGACACATGCGCTGAAACTGCGAGGGAAGTTCTTGAGGAGGCCGGTGTGCAAACGCCAAGCGGTTCTGGCTGGGTAAAGCACAGTCGTATGCTGAATTTTCCGATTGTATACGCAGTAAATCCATACAGTTGGTACACGAACTTCAAGGCAAAACAGCCAGAGATGAAGTTTCGTCCTGATGAGTCAAGTGAGTGGACTCCAAAAGCGGGCGATGATGACCCAATTTTCGGTGTCCCAGCTTTCGCCAAGGCTGACCCGATTTTTGGGACCAGGTTATGAAAAGGGCGAGGCACTGCGCTGTACTTCTGGCGCTTATTTTGGCCGTCACCTGTCTTTATGGGGTGCTGGTCTACATTAAATCAGAAAGAGAGAAGGCATCTATGTCAGAACGTCCGGTAATACCTTTGCAGCCTCGTATTCCTGTGCCCTATGAAGATGTCGATTCGCTGGAAATTCCTGCTGTTATTCCCCTAAACGACGAGCAGCGAGGATATGTCATTGAGGTGCTATCAGCCATGATTCGTGTAATGGATGGATCTTCGTCTTTGGAGGAAGAGGAGAAAATAGTTTTTGGAGCCGGTCGGTTCTATTGGCCGAAAAATCCAGATGAGCCGATAAGACTATCAAAGTCTTACATTGACGGAAACTTCCGAATGCCTGGACTTGCAGCTAGAGTGAGCCGAGAAAGCGAGAGCGCTCCGTGGACGAGGTTTGGGCTCTCTGTGCGCCCACGTAATTTTCCCAGGGGGGTGTACTCTATGCAGTTGCCCTCATCTTTTTTTAGGGACTTTCAATTGCAGAAGGTCGTTCAGGAGGAGAGGGAATTTCAATCAATAACACATCCTGTTGTATTTTACTTTAAACATAAAAGATTGGGCGATATCCTCTTGAAAGTGGAGGCGCGCGAAGATGTGGTAAGTACACGCGATTCTTTTCCCTCCAGTTTTTATGCTCTTCAGCTCCTGCGTGAGTCCAAGGGGAATAAATAAAGTCGCTGAGTCGTTTGTTAAATGATGATGTATGGTTCAAAGCGGATTTTACGTACGTCTCTTTTGTTCAGGGCGGATGTGTATCTGACTTTGGCTGATTTTCCTGAGTGAAAAGCCGATCTCAGTTGTCAGAGGGTAACGTGCGCAGATACGCAAGCAATTTGGGTCAGCGCTAAAATCAACCGCTCTCTTTCCAAAGGAGGTCATCATGCTGCAAGCAAACGAAATCCAGCAACGCTACAGCCACCTGCAGCAGACCCTCGGCGAAGCCGAGCAGGCCTGCATGGCGTCGCAGGATACGCCGCCGGAAATGCGCGACTGTATTCAGCGTATTTCGCGCGAGCTGAAACAGGCGCAGGATGTGATGCAGTCGAACGACGAGGCGCGGATCGTCCAGTGCGTCGACAGCCTGGAAGACATGGGCGACGAGGCCAAGCGCATGAGCCGTTCGATGCCGCAGATGCCGGCGCACCTCGAGGCGATGGTCACCCGCGTGCACGCCGAGCTGTCCGACTTCAAGCACAAGCTGCACTAAGCCCTGCACCAGGCCCTGTACTAAGCCCGTTTTAACCGGGCCGGGCCCGCGCGGCAGGGGCGGGCCGAGGCAGGGCGCCTACACCACGCCCTTGCCGCGCAGCGCCGCGATCTCGTCGCCGTTCTTGCCCAGCACATCGCGCAGCACCTCGTCGGTGTGCTCGCCCAGCAGCGGCGGCGCTTTCGCGCTCGTCGCCGGCGTGGCCGACATCTTCATCGGGCTGCGCACCAGCGTCACCTTGCCGGCGCTCGGGTGCGGCAGCTCCACCGCCATCTCCCTCGCACGCACCTGCTCGTTGGCGAAGACTTCGCCGACGTCGTTGATCGGCCCGCAGGGCACGCCCACTTCTTCCAGCATCGCGATCCATTCGTCGCGCCGGCGCGTCGCCACCATCTCGGCCAGCAGCGGTACCAGCACGTCGCGGTTCTGCACGCGCAGCGGGTTGGTGGCGAAGCGCGGGTCGCGCGCCAGTTCGGGGTGGCCGCCGGCCTCGACGAACTTCTGGTACTGGCCGTCGTTCCCGGAGGCGACGATGATGTGGCCGTCGCTGCAGGCGAAGGTCTGGTAGGGCACGATGTTGGCGTGGGCGTTGCCCCAGCGCTTGGGCGGCTTGCCGCTGTTCAGGTAGTTGCTGCCGACGTTGGCCAGCATCGCGACCTGGGTGTCGAGCAGGGCCATGTCGACGTACTGGCCCTCGCCGGTACGGTCGCGGTGGGTCAGTGCGGCCAGCACCGCGATGGTCGCGTACATGCCGGTCATCAGGTCGGTCAGGGCAACGCCCGCCTTTTGCGGGCCGCCGCCGGGCAGTTCGTCGCGTTCGCCCGTCACCGACATCAGGCCGCCCATGCCCTGGATCAGGAAGTCGTNNCGAAGCCGGTGATCGAGCAATAGACCAGGTCCGGCTTGACCGCCTTCAGCGATGCGTAGTCCAGGCCGTAGCGCTTCAGGTGCCCGACCTTGAAGTTTTCCAGCACCACGTCCGAATGGCGCGCCAGGTCGCGCACCAGCGCCTGGCCTTCCGGGCTGGCGATATCGACCGTCACCGAGCGCTTGCCGCGGTTGGCGGACAGGTAATAGGCAGCCTCGCTGGTGTCGTTCCCTGCGGCGTCCTTGGCGTACGGCGGACCCCAGGCGCGGGTGTCGTCGCCGCTGCCGGGACGCTCGATCTTGATCACGTCGGCGCCGAGGTCGGCCAGGTTCTGCGAGCACCAGGGGCCGGCCAGCACGCGCGAGAGGTCGAGCACGCGGATATGGCCGAGTGCTTTCGAGGTTCCGGAATCAGTCATGGTGTTTATTTACCAAGTTCGTCGAGCGCCGATTATAGCCGGGTGCGGCGGCTCACCTGTCCGCCTTGCCCAGCAGCTGGGAGACGAACAGGTCGCGTTCGCGGTCGACGATGTCGTCGACGACGCGCTCGTCCAGTCCCATCGCTTCGAGCACGAAGGCCGACAACTGCAGGCTGGCCTCGAGCGTCTCGGGCACAACCACGGTGGCGCCGGCCTGCTTCAGGATGCGCGCGTGCTTTTCGTCGCGCGAGCGTACGAACAAGGGAACGTGCGGGAAATCGCGCCGGATGCCCTGCACCGCCTGCAGGGCGGAGGCCGGGTGGTCCATCGTCAGCACGATGGCCGGCGCTTCCTCGGCGTGCACGCGCCGCAGCAGCTCGCAGCGCGCGGCATTGCCGAAGTAGACCGGGACGCCTTGCGCGTGCAGCTTCGACACCAGCTTGGCGTCGTTTTCGAAGGCGATGTAGTCGATGCGCTGGGCGGCCAGCAGCCGGGCCAGCTGCTGGCCCACGCGTCCGAAGCCGGCGATGATGATGCGGCCGCGGGCGGAACCGAGCGCCTCTTCGTCGGCGCTGGCCGCCTGCGCCTGTTCGCTGCGCTGCGCGCGTTCGCCGATGGCGCGGCT
>DOUW01000371.1 GCA_003520365.1 Massilia sp. | reverse complement strand
CGGTCGCGTCGCTGCCCCCGCCCGCGCCCCCGGTGGAACGCGGCCCGCTCTACCATTTCACGCCGATCGGCTTGCCGGGCATGAGCCTTGGCGCCGTCGTGCGCCAGGGCATCGCCAACGGCGCACTGGTGGCGGGCACCGTCTGGGTCGGCACCGAGGCCCGGGCCTTCCTGTACGACGGCAAGAAGAACATCGACCTCGGCACCCTTGGCGGCGGCAGCGCCCGCGCCTTCTCGGTCAACCCCTGCGGCCATGTGACCGGCTGGGCCTATACGGACACCGGCATCCCGCACGCCTTTTACTACGAAAACGGCAGCCTGCGCGATCTCGGCACGCTCGGCGGCGCCGACTCCTATGGCAACGTGATCAGCACCTGCGGCAAGGTGGCTGGCTGGGCTGCCACCAGCGCCGGCCAGGCCCACGCCTTCTACCACGATGGCAAGGCCATGCACGACATCGGCACCTTCGGCGGCAATTCATCGGCTGCGACAGCCCTCAATTCGCTGGGACAGGTCGTTGGTCACGCTTACCTTGCGGATAACACCTATCATGCCTTCCTGTACGACGCCCGCACCGGTGGGCCGATCCAGGACATCGGCCCGGCGGGCTGGCGCTCGATCGCGGTCGACATCAACGAAGCCGGCCAGGTCGCCATCTCGGCGGTCGGCGCGACCACCCTGCGCGCCTACCGCTATGCTGGCGGCGCCCTGCTCGATCTCGGCCTGCCGCCCGGTGCCCGCGATACGGAGGCCACGGCCATCAACGCCGCCGGCCACGTGGTCGGCACCGTCACCTATCCCGACAACCGCCAGGTCGCCTTCCTGCACGACGGCACTAGCTTGCATGAACTCGGCACCCTGGGCGGCGGCCGCATCTCGCAGGCGGTCGCGATCAACGCGTCCGGCCTGGTGGTGGGATCGTCCGTCGACCCCACCGCCGTCGGCCAGCGTGCGTTTGCCTGGAGCAGCAGTTACGGCATGGTCAACCTGAACGAACGGGTCACGAACCTGCCCAAGGGCGTCACGCTGATCGCGGCGCTGGCCGTGGCCGACGACGGCGGGATTGCCGTGCGCACCAACGAGGGCTTGGGGTTGCTGCGGCCGCGCAAATGAACGCGCCAGTGGCGCTGCAATGAAAAACGGCGCCAAGGCGCCGTTTTGTTTCGAAACGAGATGCTTACTTCTGCAGCAGGTTATTCACCGGCACCAGATCCGCCTCGCGCAGCGAGCCCGAGGCCGCCTTCAGGCGCAGGCCGTTCAGGATCGTGTTGTAGCGCGCGCGGGCCAGGTCGGTGCGGGTCGAGTACAGCTGGCGCTGGGCATTCAGGACGTCGATGTTGATGCGCACGCCGACCTGGTAGCCGAGCTTGTTCGACTCGAGCGCCGACTGGCTCGACACTTCGGCCGCTTCCAGCGCCTTGACCTGGGCCAGGCCGCTGTTCACGCCGAGGAAGGCCTGGCGCGCCTGCAGCGCGGCGTTGCGGCGGGTCGCTTCGAGGTCGCTGCTGGCGCGGTCTTCCAGCGCGATCGATTCGCGCACCTGGCTGGTCACGGCAAAACCGCTGAAGATCGGCACCGTCCACTGGATTCCGATCGAATTGTTGCGGTTGACGCCCGAGGCGTTCTCGAGGCGGCCGCCGGTGTCGGTGCGCGTCGAGGCGGCGACCAGGTCGAGCGTCGGCAGGTGGCCTGCGCGGCGGCGCTTGATCTCGCGCTTGGCGGACTCGAGCGACAGCTCGGACACGGTCACGCCATAGTTCTGGCTCTCGGCCGACGACACCCATGGATCGACCGTGGCCGGCTGCGGCGGCGCCAGCGAGACGCCCGACTGCAGCGGCGCCAGCGCGCCCGGTTCGGTGCCGATAATCGCCTGCAGCGCACTGCGCTTGTTGTCCAGGTCGTTCACGGCGGCAAACTCCTGCGCCACCACCAGGTCGTACGCTGCCTGCGCCTCGTGGGTGTCGGTGATGGTCTGGGTGCCGACCTCGAAGTTGCGCTTGGCCGAGGCCAGCTGCTCGGTGACGGCGCTCTTCTGGGCGCGGGTCGATTCCAGCGTGTCCTGGGCCGACAGCACGTCGAAATAGGCTTGCGCCACGCGCGTGATCAGGTCTTGCTGGGCCTGCGCGAACTGGGCTTCGGCAATGGCCTGCGCCAGCTTGCTCTGCTCGTAGGTCTGCCAGCGGTCCCAGCGGAACAGCGGCTGGCTCAGCGCCAGCGTATATTGAGTGGTGGTCAGGTTCGAGCCGCCGCCGCGCACCTGGACCGGCACGCCATTCACGACCCTGGTCTCGCCCTCATTGAAGGGCGAAAAATCGCTGTTGTTCCTTTGGGTCGAGCCCGACAGACCGAGCGTCGGCAGCAACCCTGCCCGCCCCTGGGCGACACGTTCCCGCCCGGCGGCGAGCGATGCGCGCGCGCTGGCATAGGTGGCGTCGTTGGCCAGGGCCTGCTGGTATACCTGGATCAGGTCGATCGCGTTCGCGTCGAACGACACGAAAGCGCTGGCCAGCAGCATGGCGATAAGGGGTTTCTGCATTGCGGTCTCCGTCGGAGTCATCAAAAGTTAGGAAAACAGGTCAATACTTCGGCATCGCCGGATCGACCTGCATGGCCCAGGCGTGTATTCCGCCCGTCAAATTCGTTACGTTCTCGAAGCCGTTACGCTCGAGGAAAGCGGCAACCTGCATGCTGCGCGCGCCGTGGTGGCAAATGCAGACGATTTCCTGGTCGTCGCCGAGCTCGCCGGCGCGGATCGGGACCAGGTGCATCGGGATCTGGGTCGAGCCTGCGATGTGGCAGGTCTCGAATTCCCAGTTCTCGCGCACGTCCAGCAGCAAGGGGCGCTCGCGCGCCGGGTCGGCCAGCCAGGCGGCCAACTCGGGAGCGGTAATGTGCTGCATCGCGCGTCCGATCAGAACGTGAAGCGCGACGCGACCGGCGCGCCGGCCAGCGGCTTGGCGTTGGTCTCGAACAGCTTGGCCGTGTCGTAGCCGGTTTCCGAGACGCGGGTGACGATCTCGCAGACCATGGCCGGCGACTGGCCGACGATGGCGGCGATGCGGCCGCCCACCTTCACCTGGCGCAGGAAGGCTTCCGGCAGGCTTTCCAGGCCGCCCGAGATGACGATCACGTCGTAGGGCGCGCCCTGCTCCCAGCCCGCCGCGCCATTGCCTTCGACCACGGTGACGTTGTCGATGCCGGCCTTCTTGAGGTTCTGCTCGGCCAGCGCCTTGACTTGCGGCGAGAGCTCGACCGCGGTCACGTGCTGCGCCTTGTGCGCCATCAGCGCCGCCATGTAGCCCGAGCCGGCGCCGATTTCCAGCACTTTCTCGTGCTTCTTCAGATTCAGTTCCTGCAGAATGCGCGCTTCGATCTTCGGGTTGAACATCGTGTCGCCACCCGGCAGCGGGATCTCGACATCGGCGAAGGCCAGGTTCTGGTAGGCCTCCGGCACGAACTGTTCACGCTTGACCACATGCAGCAGGTCGAGAACATCCTGGTCCAGCACGTTCCAGGGACGGATCTGCTGTTCGATCATGTTGAAGCGGGCTTGTTCGATATTCATCTCAATACTCAGTGGAAAAAGAAATAATCCGATATTTTATCGTTGAACTGCCTCAGGACGCACATCTTATCGGGATGGCATCGAGATCGCGAGAAATTGCGACAGTCTGCAGTTTGGAGGGAATGAACACCTGAAAAAGGTGTCCTGAAGAGATCGGCCGTTCACGCCGCCGATCACGTGCCGGCGACTGCGGCGGCCGGGGGCAGCAGGCCGTGCAGCGCCATGTCGAGGAAGGTGTCGAGAAAGGCTTTTGGTTCGAGGGCGCCGCGCTCGCAGGGGCCGACCGAATGCTTCCAGGTGACGAGCATGAGCATCGGCGCGATCAGGACCTGGGTCATCTGGGTGACGTCGATGGCACGGAACTCGCCGCGGGCGACGCCGCGTTCGAGCATGCTGGAGATCATGCGCGTGCCGCGGTTGATGACTTCTTCCTTGTAGAACTTGGCCAGCTCGGGGAAATTGTCCGCTTCGGCGGTAACGAGCTTGGCGATGCCCGACACCTTGGTGCCGCCGACCCGCTCCCACTAGGCCAGCATCACGTTGCGCAGCAGGTCGGCGCTGTGGCCGTCGAATTCGGCGACCGAGGACTCGGCCTCGCCGATCACCGGTACGATGCTGGTGCGCACCACGGCCTTGAACAATTCTTCTTTGTTTTCGAAATACAGGTACAGCGTCCCCTTCGAGACGCCGGCGCGGCGCGCGACGTCTTCCAGACGGGTAGCGGCAAACCCCCGTTCGACGAACAGGTCGATGGCTGCCGCCAGCAGTTCCTGCGGACGAGCATCCTTGCGGCGCTCCCAGCGCGGCTTGGTGTCAAATGGGCATTCCATGCTTCTGTCCGACAACTTTCAAAGAGTCATCGAATATAGACCCCGGTCCGTGGCCAGTCAAGCATACATACGCTTGCCGGCAGCGGGATCCGGCCCGTGTTTACAAGTCCTTGCGCGCTTTTCGTACGCTTTTCACGTATTTTCGACACCTTTCCAGCGCCTGCGCCGTTCTGCTTCCTACCTGCTTCCTACCTTGCCTTGCCGTTGCCGCAACCGTAGATCCGGCCTTCGCTGCGAGGCCGGTAGAGCGCGCCTTCGCGCTCGCGCGCCGGCTGGTCGGTTTGCTGGCGCGGCACCTGGAACACCGACAAGACGTCCGCCACGCCCGGCAGGAATTTGCCCACTGCCACGTCGAGGCTGGCGATGGCGCCGACCTTCAGGTTGCGCGTCGGCGTGGTGGCGGCCTGCAGGATCGCCGCGGCCACCTGGTGCGGGTCGAGTTGCGGCCCAGGCAGCTTCGGTTCGTTCTTGAGGTAATTGCGCGCGTGCCGGGGCAGCGGCGTGTCGACCGCGGTTGGCTCGATCAGGGTGATCGACACCGGGGCGCCGTCGACCTGTTCGATCTCGATGCGCAGCGCATCCGTGAAGCCCTTCACGGCATGCTTGCTGGCCGAATACATGCCCTGCAGCGGAATGGCCACTTCGGACGCTTCGCTGCCGACGTTGACCAGGGCGCCGCCGGTCATGCGCAGGTGCGGCAGCGCCGTCAGCGAACCGTTGACCATGCCCCAGAAATTGATGTCGAACAGGCGCCGGCTGTCGGCCTCGCTCACTTCGTCCAGCCTGCCGTAGATGGTGCAGCCGGCGTCGTTGACCCAGGTGTCGATGCGCCCGAAGCGCGCGATCGCCTGCGCCGCCGCGTTCTCGACCTGGGCGCGGTCCGAGACGTCGGCCACGACGTGGATGGCCTCATGGCCGCTGGCGCGCAGGCCGCCGACGATGGCCTCGAGCACGTCGCCATTGCGCGCGACCAGCACGAGCTTGGCGCCACGCCGCGCCGCGTCCTGGGCGGTGGCCAGGCCGATGCCGCTCGATGCCCCGGTAATGACCATCACCTGCTGGTCGAGTGGTTTGAGCGAACTGGCCATGCGCAGCGTCCTCCGTCGGCGTGATCTCCTGGGGCTTACCTTAGCAGGAATGCCAACTGTGCAGCGCCCGCCAGCCACAGGCGTGGGCGGTCATGCTCAGGCCGCGCGGATTGCTTGCGCTGTCTACTTGCTATACTGGTCGGCCAGCCGGTGCGACGCCGGCCTTTTATGTTGAAACACGATGAATTGCCGCGACCATTGCGGTGCCTGCTGCACCGCGCCCTCGATCACCAGCCCGATTCCCGGCATGCCCAACGGCAAGCCGGCGGGCGTGCGCTGCGTGCAACTTGCCGACGACAACCGCTGCCGCATCTTCGGGCAGCCGGATCGTCCGGCCTTCTGCGCCGGCCTGCAGCCTTCGCTGGACATGTGCGGGAGCAGCCGCGAGCACGCCATGCTATGGCTCGGTGAACTGGAGCGGGCGACGGCGCCCGGTTAAGTCTTGGGCGCGTCGTTGTCCTCGTCGTTGTCCTCGTCGTCCGCCTCGGTCTCGCCCGGCGCAAGCAGCCTGGCCTTTTTCTTCTTGACGGTGGTGGAGATCTCCTGCCCCGGCTTGGTGGCCGGCGGCGGCGCGACCGGGATCGGGAAGCCGAGAAAGACCATGATGAAAAAGACCGGCAGCAGCAGGTAGAAGAGCGGACGCTTCCAGTTGAGCTTCTGTTTCATCATTGCCAATAGATGAGCATTGGCAATGGCTATTCAAGAGCTGCCTGTAAATACCCTGCGCGGGTAATAGCGGGAGCAAGCGGCACCGCTCGCCGCGGGCGAAGTCAGCGTGCCGCGGCTGGGCGCTGTGCCTGCTGGATGTGGGCGAACAGCGTGCCCAGGGTCATGCGCTCATCCCAGATGTCCTCGAGCACGATGCCGAAGCGGGTGCGCAGTTCGCGTGCGAGCGTGTCGAATTCCATGGCGCCGCTCATCCATTTCGGGGGAGACAGGGCACGATAGAGGCCGAGCAATTGGTCGTCGGGACGGAATTTCAAGAGGTCGGCGTCGCGGAAATCGAACGCGGAGGTGAAGACGGAAAGGAATTCGCGGATTTGTTTCTTTGTCGCGGAGGGAAAGGCGCGGCGCCATTGGCGGCCCTGGCAAGTGCGTGTGCGCAAGGGGTTGGGCAACTGCCCGAACGCCAACATGGCCCAACCAACGGCCAGGATGACGAGGATTGCAAGGATGCTCATGGGTAGACGACAGCGTTACTCATGCGGACCAGTCTAGCACGTTGCATGCGCCGTGGCGCAGATGGCGACGATATTGTGCGCGCCTTGCCGGCCGCGCAACTTTGGTAACGAAACAGCAATATTGCAGGCATAAAATTCTCTCGCCGTTGAGACCGACTCAACGGCATTCGCCCTGCTCGTGGTAAGCTTCGGCCCCTACGGCATGCCCGCGCAGTTCCTCCGCGCCGTATTCCCACTAATAAACAGCAAAGTTCATGGATATCCTTCTCGCCGTCAAGGCGATCATCATGGGCCTGGTCGAGGGCTTCACCGAATTCCTGCCGATCTCCTCCACTGGTCACCTGATCCTTGCAGGCAGCCTGCTCGACTTTACGGGCGAGAAAGTCAAAGTCTTCGAAATCGCGATCCAGGCCGGCGCCATGCTGGCCGTGATCTGGGAATACCGCGAACGCATCGCGCGCGTATTAAGCGGCCTGTTCACCGAACGGCGCCAGCAGAAGTTCGTGATCAACCTGATTGTCGCCTTCCTGCCGGCCGCCGTGCTGGGCCTGATCTTCGCGAACGCCATCAAGGCCGAGCTGTTCAAGCCGGTGCCGGTGGCGCTCGCGTTCATCATCGGCGGCCTGGTGATCCTGTGGGTCGAGCGCCGTCCCCAGGGCAAGCCGCATGCCGCGCGCATCGAGACCGTGGACGAGATGACCGTGCTGGACGCGCTGAAGGTCGGCTGCGCCCAGGCCTTCGCCCTGATCCCGGGCACCAGCCGCTCGGGCGCGACCATCATCGGCGGCATGCTGTTCGGCCTGTCGCGCAAGGCGGCCACCGAATTCTCCTTCTTCCTTGCGATCCCGACCCTGCTGTCGGCCACCGCGTATTCGATCATCAAGGAACGCGAACTGCTGTCGATGGCCGACCTGCCGATGTTCGGCCTCGGCGGCCTGGCCGCATTCGTCTCCGCCTTCCTCTGCGTGCGCTGGCTGCTGCGTTACATCAGCACCCATGACTTCACGATCTTCGCCTGGTACCGTATCGTGTTCGGCGTGATCGTCCTCGTCACCGCGCATTACGGCCTGGTGAACTGGGCGGAATAAACCCGGAAAAACCCTGCATGCATACCGAGACTCTTGCCCCCGACACCGAAGCACGCGCGCTGGACGTGCTGCAGACCGTGTTCGGCTACCCCGCGTTCCGCGGGAACCAGGCCGACATCGTCCAGCACGTGGCCAATGGCGGCGACGCCCTGGTCCTGATGCCGACCGGCGGCGGCAAGTCGCTGTGCTACCAGATCCCGGCGCTGCTGCGCGAGGGCGTCGGCGTGGTCGTCTCGCCGCTGATCGCGCTGATGCAGGACCAGGTCGACGCGCTGGAAGAAGTCGGCGTGCGCGCCGCGTTCCTGAACTCGACCCAGACCTTCGAAGAGACCCTGCGCATCGAGCGCCTGGTGCGCACCGGCGAACTGGACCTGGTCTACGTCGCGCCCGAGCGCCTGATGACCCAGCGCTGCCTCGACCTGTTCCACGATTCGCGCATCTCGCTGTTCGCGATCGACGAGGCCCACTGCGTGTCGCAATGGGGCCACGATTTCCGGCCCGAGTACATCCGCCTGTCGATCCTGCACGAGCAGTTTCCCGACGTGCCGCGCATCGCCCTCACGGCAACGGCCGACCAGCAGACCCGCGCCGAGATCGCCCAGCGCCTGCAGCTGGAAGAGGCGCGCCAGTTCGTCTCCTCGTTCGACCGCCCGAACATCCGTTATGCGATCGTCGAGAAGACCAACGGCCGCAAGCAGCTGCTCGACTTCATCACCACCGAGCACCCGGGCGACTCCGGCATCGTCTACTGCCTGTCGCGCAAGAAGGTCGAGGAGACCGCCGACTTCCTGAACGAGCACGGCATCCGCGCCATGGCCTACCATGCCGGCATGGAGCATAGCGTGCGCGCTGGGAACCAGGCGCGTTTCCTGCGCGAAGAGAACATCGTGATGGTGGCCACCATCGCCTTCGGCATGGGCATCGACAAGGCCAATATCCGCAATGTGGTGCNNGCGTTCGGCATGGGCATCGACAAGCCGGACGTGCGCTTCGTGTGCCGCCTGGATCTGCCGAAGAGCATCGAGGGCTATTACCAGGAAACCGGACGCGCCGGCCGCGACGGCGCACCGGCCAGCGCCTGGATGGCCTATGGCCTGCAGGACGTGGTGCTGCAGCGCCGGATGATCGACGAATCCGAGGCCGACGAGACTTTTAAACGCGTGCTGTCGGTCAAGCTCGACGCCATGCTCGGCCTGTGCGAGACCCTCAGCTGCCGGCGTATGCGCCTGCTCGACTATTTCGGCGAGCGCTCCGGCCCCTGCGGCAACTGCGACACCTGCCTGATCCCGCCGGTGTCCTTCGACGCCACGGTGCCGGTGCAAAAGCTGCTGTCGGCGATCTACCGCGTCGACCAGCGCTTTGCCGCCGGCCACGTGATCGACGTGCTGCGCGGCGTGCAGACCGACCGCATCAGCCAGTGGCACCACCACTCGCTGTCCGTGTTCGGCATCGGCAGCGACCGCAGCGAGCAGGAATGGCGCGCCATCGTGCGCCAGACCATTGCGCTCGGCCTGGTCGCGGTCGACCACGACGCCTTCAGTTCGCTGAAACTCACCGAAGCGGCGCGCCCTGTGCTCAAGGGCGGCCAGAAGGTGCAGCTGCGCCAGTACCAGAAGCCGGTCAAGCCCAAGCGCAGCTTCGCGTCTTCGAAGGGTTACGAGGAGCTGGAGCTGTCGAAATCCGAGCAGGCGATCTTCGAACGCCTGCGCGCCTGGCGCATGGGCGCGGCGCGCGAGCACGGCGTGCCGGCCTATGTCGTGTTCCAGGACGCGACGCTGCGCGAGATCGCCAAGACCAAGCCGACCTCGCTCGACGCACTGCGCGGCGTGTCCGGCGTCGGCGAGAAAAAACTGGTTTCCTACGGCGAGGACATCGTCGGCATCATCAACGACATGCTGTAGCACCCTGCCGCGGCACGATTCACCCACACGTTTCACATCATGCACATCGAATCCTCTACCGCCTCGTCCAACGCTTCCGCCACGCACCAGGTCCCGGCCAACGCCGCCAGCCTGCAGACCTTCGTGTTTGCGCTGTTCTTCATCTTCGGCGGCATCACCAGCCTGAACGACGTCATCATCCCCAAGCTGAAGGACCTGTTCACGCTCTCCTACGCGCAGGCGATGCTGGTGCAGTCGGCCTTCTTCGCCGCTTACTTCATCGTCTCGATCCCGGCGGCGGCCATCGTGCGCCGCCTCGGCTACATGCGCACCGCGGTGGTGGGCCTGCTCACCATGACGGCCGGCTGCCTGCTGTTCATCCCGGCGTCGTCGTCCGGCGTGTTCGCCACCTTCCTGGTCGCGCTGTTCGTGCTGGCCGCCGGCATCACCATCGTGCAGGTGGTGGCCAACCCGCTGATCTCGCTGCTGGGAGCGCCGCAGACCGCGCACAGCCGCCTGACCTTCGCCCAGGCCTTCAATTCGCTGGGCACCACGGTGTTCCCGTACGTGGGCGCGATTGTGATCCTGGGCTCGCTTGCGACCATCGACCCGAGCACGCTGTCGGGCGCCGCGCTCGACGCCTTCCGCGCCGAGGAGACCCGGGTCGTGGTGCAGACCTATCTCGGCCTGGCGATCGCGCTGGTGATCGTGGCGGCCCTGGTCTGGCACAACCGTAAAAAACTGGTGGAGACGCCGGCGCCGAAGGTCAGCATGATGAAGGCCTTCGAACTGCTGCGCCAGCCGCGCTTCGCCTTCGGCGCGGCCTGCATTTTTCTTTACGTGGGCGCCGAAGTGGCGGTCGGTTCGGTGATCGTGAACTACCTGATGGAGTCCAACGTGCTGGGGCTGAGCGCCGAGGAAGCGGGCAAGCACGTGCCGCTGTACTGGGGCGGCGCGATGGTCGGCCGCTTCATCGGCGCGGCCCTGCTGCGCATGTTCTCGCCGGGTAAAGTGCTGGCCTGCGCCGGCGCCATGGCGATCACGCTGCTGCTGGTGTCGGCGAATACAACCGGTGCGGTATCGGGCTGGTCGCTGCTGGCGATGGGGCTGTTCAATTCCATCATGTTCCCGACCATCTTCTCGCTAGCCTGCGAAGGCCTGAACGAGCGCGCGGCGGAAGGGTCGGGGCTGATCTGCATGGCGATCGTCGGCGGTGCGATCGTGCCCCTGATTACCGGGCACGCGGCCGATGCGGTGGGGCTCAAGATGGCGCTGGCCGTGCCGGCCATCTGCTATGCCGTCATCCTGTGCTTCGGGGTGTTTGCGCGCAGGCCGCGGGCGCTGTAGGGTGGGGTCATCAAGGCCAATGGCCTTGATGACGTGCCCACGCGGAAATCGGCATCGTGATGACGCCGATTCCTGACGGGCCATACGCAAAAAATAAACGCCTCCAACTGATCGTTTGGAGGCGTTTCCTTTTGCGTGCGGCCGGGCACAACAGGGCCAACACCAGGCGTCGTTCCGCGTGGGCACGGGGTGCCCACCCTACGAAAGCCGGTGTCGGCTATTTTTTGGTGAACACCAAGTCCCACACCCCGTGGCCCAGCTTGAGGCCACGGTTCTCGAACTTGGTCAGCGGACGATAAGCCGGCTGCGGCGCATAGCCCTCGGCGGTATTCGCCAGCATTTCTTCCGCGCCCAGCACTTCCAGCATCTGCACCGCGTAGTCTTCCCAGTCGGTCGCGAGGTGGATGTAGCCCCCGGTCTCCAGCTTCTGGCACAGCAGCTTCACGAACGGCGCCTGGATCAGGCGGCGCTTGTTGTGGCGCGCCTTGTGCCAGGGGTCGGGGAAGAACACGTGCACGCCGGCCAGCGAGCCGTCCGGGATCATGTGGTTCAGCACCTCGAACACGTCATGCTGGACCAGGCGCAGGTTCTGGATGTCCTGCTCGCCGATCTGCTTGAGCAGGCTGCCGACGCCCGGCGTGTGCACTTCGACGCCGAGGAAATCCTTCTCGGGCATCAGGCGCGCGATGTGGGCCGTGGTGTCGCCCATGCCGAAGCCGATCTCGAGGATCACCGGCGCCTTGCGGCCGAAGGCGGCCTCGTAGTCGAGCAGCTCCTTCTTGTACTCGACCAGGAAGCGCGGTCCGAACTGTTCGAAGGCGCGGGCCTGGCCGGTCGAGAGCCTGCCGGCGCGCGTGACGAAACTGCGGATGCGGTGTTCGGTCGGGTCGTACAGCATCGGACGGGCCGGGCCGTTGCTTGGCTTTTCTTCGGACATGGGAATCGGGTAATGAGGAAAGAACGGCCGCCATTATAGGGGATTCGCGGCGCGAACTGGCTACGGCGTGGTCACGGCACTGTTGTTACGCCGCATTACTGTGTGATCAGAAAGGCAATTTGCGCCATAATAAATTCCCTACCTTTCATTTTCCGAACCCCGCCGAGGCACACGATGCATGCGACCAAACACCCGATCGCGATCGAAGACAACGTCGCTACTTTCCAGCTCACCTCCTACCACTACGGCCAGCCCGGCAGCGGCAGGAAGGTGTATATCCAGGCCTCGCTGCATGCCGACGAAGTGCCGGCCATGCTGGTCGCCCACTTCCTGCGCCAGGAGCTCGACCGGCTCGACGCCGAGGGCAGGATCCGCGGCGAGATCATCCTGGTGCCGGCCGCCAATCCGATCGGCCTGTCGCAGACCATCCACGGCACGCCTTTCGGACGCTACGACCTGTCGACCGGCGTGAATTTCAACCGCGCGTATAAACACGTGGCCGAGGATCTCAAGCAATCGCTCGAAGGCAAGCTCGGCCAGGACGCCGAGGCCAACGTCGCCCTGATCCGCGCGCATGCGCGCACCTCGCTCGAGGAATGGGCACCAATCACCGCCGGCGGGCAGCTCAAGAAGACCTTGCTGTCGATGGCGATCGACGCCGACATCATGCTCGACCTGCATTGCGATAACGAGTCGGTGCTGCACATGTACGCGGGCGAACCGCTGGCCGAGGCGGTGGCGCCGCTGGCCGCGCTGATGGACGCGCACGTGCTGCTGCTGGCGCGCGAGTCCGGCGGCGAACCCTTCGACGAAGCCTGCAGCCGCCTGTGGTGGGACCTGGCCGAGCACTTCGGACCGGAAGTGGCGATTCCGCCGGCCTGCGTCGCGGTGACCGTCGAACTGCGCGGCGAGAACGACGTGCGCTACGACCTGGCCAAACCCGACGCCGCGGCGCTGCTGCAATACCTGGCGC
>DOUW01000215.1 GCA_003520365.1 Massilia sp. | reverse complement strand
GCCGTCTGCGCCGAATTCGTCGCGCACGTGCTCGGCCAGCGTCGGGCTGACGTGGCCGAACTTGTTCGCCGAAGGCGCGGCCACCCCGCCCTGCCCGCCCTTGAAGGCGCGCAGCAGCGCAATGGCCACCGGGTGCGACGGGCAGCGCAGGCCGACGGTGTCCTGGCCGCCGCTGACGGCATCGGGAATGTTCGGCGCGCGTTTCAGGATCATGGTCAGCGGACCGGGCCAGAAGGCCTCGGCCAGCGCATGCGCCTGCGGCGGAATCTCGCAGGCCCAGTGCCCGATGTCCGCTTCCGGCGCCAGGTGCACGATCACCGGGTGATCCTGCGGGCGGCCCTTGGCGGCGTAGATGGCGGCGACCGCCGCCGGGTTCTCGGCATCGGCCCCGAGGCCATAGACGGTCTCGGTCGGGAAGCCGACCAGCTGGCCCGCTTCGAGCGCGCGCGCGCCCGCTTCGATGGCGGCCTGGTCGATGCTTGCTTCGTTCATGCTCACGGCGCGATCCCCAGGATGGCGCAGGCGGCCTGCAATTGCTGCTGGGCATCAAGCAGGGTCGGGGCAACAAACGTCACGTGCCCCATCTTGCGCCCGCGGCGCGGATCGTCCTTGCCGTACAGGTGCAGGAAAGCGCCCGGCAGCGCCAGCACGCGGTCCCAGGCGGGCTCGCGCGGCTTGTCGTCCGCACTGTCGCCGTCGAACCAGACGTCGCCCAGGATATTGAGCATCACGGCCGGCGAATGCTGACGTACATCGCCCAGTGGCAGCCGCGCCATCGCCCGCACCTGCTGGGCGAACTGGCTGGTGACGCAGGCGTCGATCGTGTAGTGGCCGCTGTTGTGCGGACGCGGCGCCATCTCGTTGACGACCAGCGAGCCGTCTTCCAGCACGAAGAACTCGATGCACAGCACGCCGACGTAGCCGAGCTGGGCCACGATGGCGCGCGCTGCATCCTGCGCCTTGCGGGCGCATTCGGCGGAGACGTTCGGTCCCGGCACGGTGGTGGTGAACAGGATGCCGTCGCGGTGCACGTTCTCGGCGATCGGATAGACCACCGATGCGCCATCGAAGCCGCGCGCGGTCAGCACCGAGACCTCATAGGCCAGCGGCAGCATCTTCTCGAGCAGGCAGGTCACCTGGCCCATGGCTTCGAAGGCGGCGCGCACGTCCTCGCGGCTTTTCACGCGCACCTGGCCCTTGCCGTCGTAGCCCATGCGCACGGTTTTGAGGATGCCGGGCAGCAGCTCGTCGCCGATGGCCTCGACGTCCTCGAACGATGCGATCACCTTGTGCGGCGCCGGCATCACGCCCGATTGCGGTGCGCAGTCGACAAAGAAACGCTTTTCCAGCACGCGGTCCTGGGCGATCGCCACGCAATTGCCGCCGGGGGCGACGAAGCTGCCCTGGGCCAGCAGGTTCATGCTGTCGGCCGGGACGTTCTCGAACTCGGTGGTGACGGCGCTGCACAGGGCGGCCAACTGGCCCAGCGCGACGCTGTCGGTGTAGTCGGCGTTGACCAGGCGCTCGGCCACCTGCCCCGCGGGGCAGTCAAGCGAGGGCTCGAGCACGGCGACCTTGTAGCCCATCGCCTGTGCGGCGTGGGCGAACATGCGGCCGAGCTGGCCGCCTCCCATCACGCCCAGCCAGGTCGGCGGATTGGCGCTTGGGAGAAAGGGAGGATGCTGGGTATTACTCATCACGATTCAACTTAAGCTTCAGACAGGCAGGACCATCGCCTGGGCGGCGGCGGTCTGGTCCTTGCGGAACTGTTCCAGCTGCGCGGCCAGGGCGTCGTCGTTGGCGGCGATCATCGCGACCGCGGTCAGCGCGGCATTCGCGGCGCCGGCTTCGCCGATGGCGAAGGTCGATACCGGCACGCCTTTCGGCATCTGCACGATCGACAGCAGGGAATCCTCGCCGCGCAGGTACTTCGAGGGCACCGGCACGCCCAGCACCGGCACGATGGTCTTGGCCGCCACCATGCCCGGCAAGTGGGCTGCCCCACCGGCGCCGGCAATGATGGCGCGCAGGCCGCGCGAACGTGCGCTCTCGGCATACGCGAACATCTCGTCCGGCATGCGGTGCGCCGAGATCACCTGCGCTTCGAACGGCACGCCGAACTGTTTCAGTACGTCGACCGCGTTCTTCATCACGTCCCAGTCCGAGGACGAACCCATGATGACGCCGACCAGCGGCTTGTTCACTGCTTGATCCGTCATCTTATACCTTCAGCTTTTCGCCGGTCAGGCGTTCGATGGCTTCGAAATACTTGGCCTGGGTCTTCGCGATCACGTCCTGCGGCAGGGCCGGGGCCGGCGCGGTCTTGTTCCAGTCGCTCAGGGTTTCCAGGTAGTCGCGCACGAACTGCTTGTCGAAACTCGGCGGCGACATGTCCGGCGCATAGGAGTCGGCCGGCCAGAAGCGCGAGGAGTCGGCGGTCAGGACTTCGTCCATCAGGTGCAGCACGCCGTTGTCGTCCAGGCCGAACTCGAACTTGGTGTCGGCGATGATGATGCCTTTGGTGGCGGCGTATTCAGCGGCGGCGGTGTAAAGGGCGATCGAAACCTCGCGCATCTTGTTCGCCAGTTCCGAACCGATGCGCTGCTCCATGTCGGCGAACGAGATGTTCTCGTCGTGCTCGCCGATGTCGGCTTTTGCGGCCGGGGTGAAAATCGGTTCCGGCAGTTTGTCGGCCTGGCGCAGGCCGGCGGGCAGTTCGATGCCGCAGATCATGCCGCTTTGCTGATAGTCCTTCCAGCCCGAGCCGATGATGTAGCCGCGCACGACGGCTTCGACCAGGATCGGTTTCAAGCGCTTGGCAACGACGGCACGGCCGCGCACCTGCTCGACTTCCTCGGGCGCCACGACGCTTTCCGGCGCCACGCCGGTCAGGTGGTTCGGCACGATGTGGCCGAGTTTCTCGAACCAGAAGTCGCTCATCTGGTTCAGCACCATGCCCTTGCCGGGGATCGGTTCGTTCATGACGACGTCGAAGGCCGACAGGCGGTCGGTGGTGACGATCAGGATCTTGTCGTCGCCGACGGCGTAGTTGTCGCGCACTTTGCCGCGGCCGAGCAGTGGCAGGGACTGGATCGTGGATTGGTAGAGGCTGTTCATAGAAGGGCAATCAGGGGGTACAAACTAAGCGGACCCGGCAGGCCGACAAACGCCGCCCGCCGGAAAGAAACGCGGGCTGCCGCAGCAGCCCGTTCCAAACGCAATTTTACTTGACGACTTGCGCCAGCTCGCCGGCCTTGTAACGCTCGGCCATCTTTTCCAGCGGGATCGGCTTGATCTTCGCGGCCATCCCTTCGCAGCCGAAGGACAGGTAGCGCGCCTTGCAGACCTCGGTCGCGGCTTCGCGCGCCGGCTTCAGGTAGTCGCGCGGGTCGAACTTCGACGGGTTCTGGAACATGTACTTGCGGATCGCCGCGGTCATGGCCAGGCGGATGTCGGTGTCGATGTTGATCTTGCGGACACCGTGCTTGATGCCTTCCTGGATCTCTTCGACCGGCACGCCGTAGGTCTCTTTCATGTCGCCGCCGAATTCGCGGATGATGGCCAGCAGTTCCTGCGGCACCGACGACGAGCCGTGCATCACCAGGTGGGTGTTCGGGATGCGGGCGTGGATTTCCTTGATGCGGTCGATCGCCAGGATGTCGCCGGTCGGCTTGCGGGTGAATTTGTAGGCGCCGTGCGAGGTGCCGATGGCAATCGCCAAGGCATCGCACTGGGTGCGCGCCACGAAATCAGCCGCCTGGTCGACGTCGGTCAGCAGCTGCTCGCGGGTCATGGTGCCGTCGGCGCCGTGACCGTCTTCCTTGTCGCCCTTCATGGTTTCCAGCGAACCGAGCACGCCCAGTTCGGCTTCCACCGTCACGCCGATCGAGTGCGCGAACTTCACGACTTCTTTCGACACTTCGACGTTGTATTCGTAGGAAGCAACCGACTTGCCGTCGGCTTCCAGCGAACCGTCCATCATCACCGAGCTGAAGCCCGAACGGATCGCGGCCATGCAGACCGCCGGCGACTGGCCGTGGTCCTGGTGCATGACGACCGGGATGTGCGGATAGGCTTCGACGGCGGCGTCGATCAGGTGGCGCAGGAAGGCTTCGCCGGCGTACTTGCGCGCGCCTGCGGAGGCCTGCATGATCACCGGCGAACCGGTGGCATCGGCCGCGGCCATGATGGCCTGCACCTGCTCCAGGTTGTTGACGTTAAACGCCGGCAGGCCGTAGCCGTTTTCGGCGGCGTGGTCCAGCAATTGACGCAGTGATACGAGTGCCATGGTTAGTACTCCAAGCAATAAAAAAAACCTGTTCAAGAGCTTCGACAACGCGAAGCATCCATTTAATCCTTATAAGTCTCGCCGACGCGCACGATCTTGAGCGCGTTGGTGCCGCCGGCCTCGCCCATCGGCGAACCCCAGGTCACGACGATGGTGTCGCCAGGGTTCACCATGCCCTCCTTGATCAGGAGCTCTTCCGCCTTGCGCAGCACCGCGTGGCTGCCGCCTTCCTGCAGCAGGTGGAATGCTCGCACGTTCCGGTACAGCGAAGCCTTGCGCTGCGTCGTTTGTGACGGGGTCAGGGCAAAAATCGGGGTGTCGATGTTATGACGGCTCATCCACAGCGCGGTCGAGCCCGATTCGGTCAGGGCGACGATCGCCTTCACCGCCAGGTGGTGCGCGGTGAACAGCGTGCCGTAGGCGATCGACTGGTCGATGCGGGTGAATTCCACGTTCAGGAAGTCGGCGTCGAGCTTGTTGTATTCCGACTGTTCCGCTTCCAGGCAGATCGCGGCCATCATCTCGACGGTCTCGACCGGGTACTTGCCCGATGCGGTCTCGGCCGAGGTCATCACGGCGTCGGTGCCGTCCAGCACGGCGTTGGCCACGTCCGACACTTCGGCGCGGGTCGGCACGGCGTTGACGATCATCGACTCCATCATCTGGGTCNNCGGCGCGCTCGATCTTGGCGATCATCATCGGCTTGTGGCCATACGGCTCGCCGGCGATGTTGGCCAGCTGGCGCGCCATCTCCATGTCGGTCGCGCTCTTCGGGAAGGAAATGGCGAGGTAGTCGGCCTGGAAGCTCATCGCGGTCTTGATGTCTTCCATGTCCTTCGCGGTCAGCGCCGGTGCGGTCAGGCCGCCGCCCATGCGGTTGATGCCCTTGTTGTTCGACAGCTCGCCGCCGACCTTCACCGTGGTGCAGATCTCGTGGCCGATGACGCGGTCGACGACGAGGACGATCAGGCCGTCGTTGAGCAGCAGCTTGTCGCCCGGCTTGACGTCGCGCGGCAGCGCCTTGTAGTCGAGGCCGACGCGTTCCTGGTTGCCCAGCTCGCCATTCTCTCCCCACTTGGCGTCGAGAATGAACTTGTCGCCATTGTTCAGGAATATCTTGCCCTCTTCAAACTTGCCAACGCGGATCTTCGGCCCCTGCATGTCGGCCATGATCGCCACTTCGGTGCCGCACTCGGCGGCGGCGCGGCGCACCAGCGCGGCGCGGTCGATGTGGTCCTGCGCCTTACCGTGCGAAAAATTCAGGCGCACGACGTCGACGCCGGCGCGGATCATTTTCACGAGGATGTCGAAGTCGGTCGAGGCAGGGCCGATGGTGGCAACGATCTTGGTCGCGTTGTACAGAGGGCGCATGTGCTGAAATCCTTGATTCTGAAAAGAGAAGCGCAGCCCCGGGGGCTGCGCTGTGCTACTCGTTACTGGGCCTGACGCTGAAGCAGGATCTCGACTGCCGGCAGGGTCTTCCCTTCGAGGAATTCGAGGAAGGCGCCGCCGCCGGTGGAGATGTAGCCGATCTTGTCGCCGATGTCGTACTTGGCGATCGCGGCCAGGGTGTCGCCGCCGCCGGCGATCGAGAAGCCCTTCGAATCGGCAATCGCCATCGCAAGCGTCCTGGTGCCTTCGGCGAACTGGTCGAACTCGAACACGCCGACCGGACCGTTCCAGACGATGGTACCGGCCTTGGCCACCTGCTCGGCCAGCATGGCGGCGGTCTTCGGGCCGATGTCGAGGATCATGTCGTCGTCCGCCACGTCGGCCACGTCCTTGACGGTGGCAGCCGCGGTCGGGCTGAATTCCTTGGCGCAGACCACGTCCACGGGAATAGGCACCGAGGCGCCGCGCGCGCTCATCATGTCGATGATGGATTTCGCTTCATTGACCAGGTCGTTCTCCGCCAGCGACTTGCCGATGTTCAGGCCGACGGCCTTCATGAAGGTGTTGGCGATGCCGCCGCCGACGATCAGGTTGTCGACCTTGCCGGCCAGGCTTTGCAGGATCGACAGCTTGGTCGAGACCTTGGAGCCGGCGACGATCGCCAGCAGCGGACGCTGCGGCTGGCCGAGGGCCTTGCCCAGCGCATCCAGTTCGGCCGCCAGCAGCGGACCTGCCGCGACGACCGGTGCGAATTTCGCGATGCCGTGGGTGGTCGCTTCCGCGCGGTGGGCGGTGCCGAAGGCGTCGTTGACGTAGACGTCGCACAGCTTGGCCATCTTCCGGGCCAGCTCATCCGAATTCTTCTTTTCGCCCTTGTTGACGCGGCAGTTCTCCAGCAGCACGACCTGGCCCGGCGCCACATCCACGCCATCGACCCAGTCCTGCTTCAGTTCGACCGGCTGGCCGAGCAGCTCGGACAGGCGCTTGCCGACCGGCGCCAGGCTGTCTTCCTGCTTGAATTCGCCCTCGGTCGGACGGCCCAGGTGCGAGGTCACCATCACGGCGGCGCCGGCCTTCAAGGCGGCCTGGATCGCCGGGACCGAGGCGCGGATGCGCGTGTCTTCGGTGATGTTGCCGGCGTCATCCTGCGGCACGTTCAGGTCGGCGCGGATGAAGACACGCTTGTTTTTCAGCGCATCGCGGTCGATCAGGTCTTGCAAGCGGGTGAAACTGAGAACGGCGTCCATGGCGACTCAACAGTGAAATAGTGAAAAACGTTATTCTACCTCAGGGCGCAGTGCCAAAAACGTGTAGGAGGCGCAACAGTGTGAAGGCAAGCATGCCGAATACGATGGTCTGCAGCATGTTGCGCCGCCACAGGTAGAAGCCCAGCGCGGCAATACCCGCCAGCAGCTTCGGATTGCCCAGCTCCAGGTGCGCATTGCCCGCGCTGTCGAGCAGCAGGTCCGGGCCGATGATGGCCGCCAGGGCGCAGGCCGGCGCATAGCGCAGCATGTCCTGGATGCGCGGCGGAATACTCACCTTGTGCCCGACCAGCCAGAAGCCACTGCGGGTGATCGCGGTGGCCAGCGCCAGCACCACGATCACGACCCAGATTTCCCAGTCAGCCATGGCGGCCCTTTCGTCGTTGGAGGATGTTTTCGGCCGCGAGCGCGGCCAGCATGCCGGCGACCACCGCCACCAGCAGGCCCAGCTTGTAGGGGAAACCGTTGGCCAGCACCGCGACCGTGCCCGCGACCAGCACGCCGCACAGCGCGGCCTTGTTGACGATGAGCGGCACCGTGATGCACAGGATGGCCAGGGTCCCGGCAAAGCCCAGGCCCCATTCGGCGGGGATGGCGCTGCCGAGGAAGATGCCGATCAGGGAGCCGGCCTGCCAGGCACACCAGTTCGGGAACATCAGCCCCTTCAGGTAGGACAGCTTGCCCTTGACCGGCACGGCCGTCGGGAAGCGCTGCAGGAACAGGGCAATCGTCAGGTCGCCCGAGATGTAGCCGTAGAACAGGCGCTGGCGCCAGGGCAGGTGCGTGAAGTGCGGCGCCAGCAAGGCCGAGAAGATCACGAAGCGTAAATTCACCACCAGGGCGGTGGCGAAGATCACCCAGATCGGCGCATGCGCGAGGATCAGCGGCAGCGCCGCCAACTGGGCGGAACCTGCGAACACGAGCAAGGTCATACCGCTGGCCTGCAGCACGGTGAGCCCGGTCTTGACCATCGCGATGCCAACGACCATGCCCCAGGCGGCAATGCCGAACAGGGTCGGCAAGCCGGTCTTGACGCCTTCGCGCCAGAGCGCGGGATCGTGTTCCTCGATGACTTGCGGTGCGGCTTGCGTAACGGGCGGCGCGCTCATGTCGCCTTCCTGCAACAACCTGGATGAGGAAACACTGCGGTAACGCGGAAGATGAAAAGCATGAAATGCAGCGGATAAATGTAGGGTGGGCACTTGTGCCCACGCGGTACGCACGCAAACCCTGGCCACGTGTAGCGAAATGTCGCTCGCACCGCGTCCCAGACCCGCAAGCAATGTGATCAATTCACCATTCTACCGATCATCCCGTTCCCCCGCTCGAATCCGTTAAAATCCCCTCTTTGCCCAACTTTGCTCGACGGAGAACTTTCAATGAATGTAAAGACGATGCCTGTGGTGGAACTCGAGGCCAAGGACCTGCCGGCGCACTGCCCGAATCCGGCCATGCCGCTGTGGTCGTCGCATCCGCGCGTCTTCCTCGATTTCGATCATGAAGGCACGGCCAAGTGCCCGTACTGCGGCACCCACTACCGCCTGGCCCCTGGCGTCGAGTTCAAGCACCACTAAGCCGGCTGCGGCCCGGCCGCTCCCCATGAACTACGTCGCCCCGAGGTGGCTGCCCGGCGGCCACCTGCAAACGATCTATCCCGCGACCTGCATCGCCAAGCCGCCGGTCGCCTACCGACGCGAGCGCTGGCTTGTTTCGGATCCGCTGCTGGGCGACGATTTCGTCGACGTCGATTTCGTCGACGGTGAGCCCGGCAAGCCGCTGGTGGTGCTGTTCCATGGGCTGGAAGGAAGTTCGAACAGCCATTACGCGCGCGGCCTGATGGCGGCGCTGGCCAGCCGCGGCTGGTCCGGCGCGGTGCCGCATTTCCGCGGCTGCTCGGGCGAAGCGAACCTCACCGCCCGCTTCTATCACTCCGGCGACGCCACCGAGATCGCCTGGATCATGGACCGCCTGCGCCTGCGCGCGCCGGGTCCGCTGTACGCCGCCGGTGTCT
>DOUW01000214.1:782-5666 GCA_003520365.1 Massilia sp. | reverse complement strand
CACGAAGATCGCCAGCGTCAGGGCCAGGGCCGGGGCGCCGTGCGGCGACACCGCGTCGGCCGTGCGCAGGACGCCGTACACCACCCAGGGCTGGCGCCCGACCTCGGTGGTCACCCAGCCGGCCAGGATGGCGACCAGCCCGGCCGGCCCCATCCACAGGGCCGCGCGCAGGAACAGGCGTTTGGTGAAGAGCTGCCCGCCGCGCCGCAGCAGCAGGCTCCACAGCCCGAGCGCGATCATCAGCAGGCCCAGCCCGACCATCAGGCGGAAGCTCCAGAACACGATCAGGGAATTCGGCCGCTCGTCCTTCGGGAAGTCCTTCAGGCCGGGGAACTGGCCGTCCCAGCTGTGGGTGAGGATGATGCTGCCCAGGCGCGGGATGCCGACGGCGTAGCGGGTTCGTTCGGCCTCCATGTCGGGTATGCCGAACAACAACAGCGGGATGGCTTCGCCCGGCTCGTTCTGCCAGTGCCCTTCCATCGCCGCCAGCTTGGCCGGCTGGTGCTCGGCGGTGTTCAGGCCGTGGAAGTCGCCGATGACGGCCTGGATCGGCGCGACGATGAGGAGCATCCACATCGCCATGGAGAGCATCTTGCGCACCGCCGGATTGTCGCGCCGGCGCAACAGCTGCCAGGCGCCGACCGCCCCCACGATCAGCGCCGTGGTGAGGTAGGCGGCGACCACCATGTGCATCAGGCGGAACGGGAACGAGGGGTTGAAGACGATCGCCAGCCAGTCGGCCGGCACCATGCGCCCGCCCTCGATGGCATAACCCTGGGGTGTCTGCATCCAGCTGTTGGCGGCCAGGATCCAGGTGGCCGAGATCAGGGTGCCGATCGCGACCATGCAGGTGGCGACGAAGTGCAGCTGGGGGCCGACGCGGTTCCAGCCGAACAGCATCACGCCCAGGAAGCCGGCCTCGAGGAAGAAGGCGGTCAGCACCTCGTAGGCCAGCACCGGCCCCATGATACTGCCGGCAAACTCGGACATATAGCTCCAGTTGGTGCCGATCTGGTAGGCCATCACGATGCCCGAGACCACGCCCATGCCGAACATGACGGCGAAGATCTTCAGCCAGAAGTGATAGAGGTCGACGTAGACCTGGCGCCTGGTGCGCAGCCAGGACATCTCGAGCACGGCCAGGTAGCTCGCCAGGCCGATGGTCACTGCGGGGAACAGGATGTGGAACGACATCGTGAAAGCGAACTGGATGCGTGCCAGATCCAACGCCGATAGGCCGAACATGAACCCTCCTCGTGATCTGCGGTGTCCAGAATCTAGCACGGCTTGGCAAGCGCACAATTGGCATCTTTCCCTGACCTTGACCCGCATGTGCACGCACAGCCCCGCGTCCATTGCGCCTGTTTATCAGGCTTTTCCAACTGGACAGCTTGCGGCAAAAGACTGGCCACGGCGCCGGACCGGACTATAATTCCCGTATTGACCGCGACTATTCGTAGACCGATGACCCAAGTCACCCCTCCCCCCGCTTCCTCCCCGATCAGCATCCAGGCGCTGAAGGCCAGCTGCAGCGCCTGCAGCATGCACCAGCTCTGCCTGCCGATGGGCCTGGAAAACGCGGACATCGAGCGGCTCGACAAGATCATCGGCCGGCGCCGGCGCCTGGAGCGCGACGAGCGCCTGTATGCCATGGGCGAACCCTTCCGCAGCCTGTACGCGGTGCGCTTCGGCCACTTCAAGACCTACCAGGTCAACGCGGCGGGCGAGCAGCAGATCACCGGTTTCCAGATGGCCGGCGAACTGCTGGGCATGGATGCGATCAGCGGCGACCGCCACCACTGCGACGCGGTCGCGCTGGAAAGCAGCGAGGTGTGCGAGATCCCGTTCTCGCGGCTGGAGGAACTGTTCGGCGAAGTGCCGGCCCTGCTGCGCCACTTCCACCGCATGATGAGCCAGGAGATCACGCGCGAACAGAACGTCATGCTCCTGCTGGGCAACATGCGCGCCGAGCAGCGCTTCGCGGTGTTCCTGGTGAACCTGTCGGCACGTTACGCCGCGCGCGGCTATTCCTCGACCAGTTTCGCCCTGCGCATGTCGCGCGAGGACATCGGCAATTACCTGGGCCTGACGATCGAAAGCGTCAGCCGCCTGCTGTCGCGCTTCAAGAAACAGGGGTGGATCGCGGTCGACAAGCGCGAGGTCACGCTGCTCGAACCGGCCCACCTGCGCGCGATCGCCGCCGGCACCGAGCAGTGCAGCCCGATGGCGTGACCGAGTCTAGAAAGTCACCTTGACCGATTGCGCGCTGCGCGTGGCCGGGCCGTGGTACACGGCTTCGATGTTGTTGCCGTCGGGATCGATCACGAAGGCGCCGTAGTAGCCCGGATGGTAGTTGCGCTCGCCGGGTGCACCATTGTCCTTGCCGCCGGCCCGCAATGCCGCTTCGTAGAAGGCGTCGACCATGGCGCGGTCGGCGGCCTGGAAGGCCAGGTGGTGGCGGCCGGTCAGCACGCCCTGCGCCGCCTCGCTGCCGGGCGTCGAGACGAAGAGCTCGTCGGCCCAGAAATAATCCTCGCCCTCGCCGCCCAGCGGCACGCCCAGTACCTCGAAGACCGCGCCGTAGAACCTGCGGGCTGCGGCCAGGTCGCGCACGACGAGCTGGAGGTGGTCGATCAGGCGTCCGCGGTGCAATTCCTGGGTTTCCATGCTGCGCTCCTTGTTGAGTGGTCGACGGAAGTGTCCAGATTAACGTAGGGTGGACACCTGTGTCCACGCCGTGTCATCGCACGCGGCCACGCGCGGTTCTTGTTGTCGAGGCGGCTGATCAGCCGCCCTACCGCGTGGACACAGGTGNNGTTCGCGTGGGCACGGCGTGCCCAACCAACGATCGCGTCAGCGCTTACGCCTTTGCCTTTTCCTTCGCAATCCACTGGTCGACCAGCTGGCCCAGCACGTCCAGCGGCACCGAGCCGCTACTCAACACCATGTCGTGGAAGCCCGGCAGCGAGAACTTCTCGCCCAGCTCGGCCTTGGCCTTCTCGCGCAGTTCGACGATGCGCAGCATGCCGATCATGTAGGCGGTGGCCTGGCCCGGCCAGGCGACGTAGCGGTCGACTTCCTGGACGTTGATGCCGTAGTCGACCGCCTGCTGGCGCGTCCAGCCTTTGGTGTGCAGGCCGGTGTCGACCACCAGGCGGCGCGCGCGGAACAGCTCGGAGCCGAGCGCCCCCAAGAGGCCCGGGACGTCGCCTTCGTACCAGCCCTGCTCCACCGCCAGGCGCTCGGTGTACAGCGCCCAGCCTTCGCTGTGCGCGCTGCCGCCGCTGAAGATGCGCTGGCTGCGGAATTTCGGGATGCCCTTCAGTTCCTGCTGGATCGCCAGCTGGAAATGGTGGCCCGGCACCGCTTCGTGGTAGGACAGGCTGCGCATGCGGATCATGTCGAAGGTCGGCCCGCGCAGGGGGACCCAGAACACGCCGGGACGGCTGCCGTCCGGCGCCGGCAGGCTGTAGTGGGCGGCGGCCGAGGCTTCGGTCAGCGGCGGCTCGCGCAGCACCTCGACGGGCGCGCGCGGCTTCAGGTTGNNTCCTTCACCATCTCGGCATACTGCGCCAGGATGGCGGGACGAGGATCGCCCTCGCCCTTCGGCTGGAAGGTGGCGTCGAGCGCCTTCATGCGCGCCTCGATGCTGCCCTCATTGAAGCCGAGCGCGCGCAGGTGCTTGTCCATCTCGCCTTCGATGCGTGCCACTTCGCGCAGGCCGATGGCGTGGATCTGCTCGGCCGTCAGGTTGGTGCTGGTGTAGTTCGCCAGCGCGCGGTTGTAGGCGGCCAGGCCGTCCGGCAGGCGCGAAATACCGGCGGCGTCGTTCGTCTTCGGATGCAGCTCGGCCATGAAGGCTTGCACGCGGCTGTAGGCCGGGCGGATCTTGTCCTCGACAATGCGGGTCGCGCGCGCGATCGCCGCGCTGCGCGCTTCCGGCGCCAGGTCCTGCAGCGCCGCGGTGCGCTGTTCGAGCGAAGTCACCAGCACGTTCTGGGCGGCGGCCGGCTTCAGGAAAGTGTCGACCTGGTACTGGGCGCGCTCGAGGATGAAGCGCGGCGGGATCATTTTCCTGGCGGTGGCCGCGCGGGCGCGCGCCAGGGCCTCGTCCATGCGCGTGCCGACCTGCTCCAGGCGCGCCAGGTAGCTGTCGACGTCTGAAGCGCGGCGCATCGGGTGGGTCTGGGTCATGAAGTTGACCAGGCTGACCTGGGCGCCGCTGAACTGCTGGAACACGAAGCCGTGGTCCTCGAAGGGTTCGTTGGCGACCGTGTTCGACAGCGACCAGCGCATCACCGCCGCCGAAATGCGCTGGGTCTCGTCCAGCGGACCGGCCAGCCACTTGTCGAGGCGCGCGATGCCTTCCTTTGCCTTGGCGATCATCTTCTTGCGCTGGGCCGGGGTCTGCGGCGTGAGCTGGCGGTCCAGGGCATCCTGCTCGGCGCCGCTGAAGTATTGGGTGGCGGTGGCGAACTGCGGATTGCCGCGCACCCAGTCCTGGGCAAACTGGTCGGCCCACTTGTCGAAGGCGGCGTTCGGTTTGACGGCCGGCGAGGAAGAAGCCGCCACTGCCGCCGGCGCTGCGAGCGCCGGCAGCGTGGCGCCGGCGATGGCGAGCGGGACGAACAGGGAGGCGATGGCGGTGCGCAGGAGGCGCTGGGAGCGTGCGGGCATGGATGTCTCTTCTAGTTGGTCGTACGGCAGATTGCCGTGACGAAAATCTAACATGGAAGAGTTGGGGAAGGACAGTCTTTACAGCTGCGGTGCACGGGGCTCCTTTGGGCGCTTGTGCTCACGCGCCTCACCGGCGACGTTCCCGGGACACTGGCTCCGGCAAAGGGTACGGTTCTCAACGGCACCATACCGCGTGGACTCGGGAGT
>DOUW01000214.1:0-734 GCA_003520365.1 Massilia sp. | reverse complement strand
TGGGCTCGAGAGCCCACCCTACAACAGCAACATCAAGGCTCGACCTCGTCAGCGGCGATCTTCAGGCCCGCATCCTTCCCCGGGCTCCAGCTGCGCGCCAGGCGCCATTGCCTGCCCTCGCCTTCGACCACGACCTGCCAGTGCGTCATCTCCAGGCCCGGCACCTCGAGGCGGAAATGGCCGTAGTCGTCGGGCAGCACTTCGAGCGCCAGGTCCTTCTGCGGCTGGGTCGGGTGCGCCAGGTAGATGCGGAACGGCGCCAGCATCGGCCGCCCGAAGCTGTGCAGGCGTCCCGCCAGCATGCCGCTGCGGGCGTCGAAACGGGCGTCGAGCACCAGTTTGAGGCTGGTGGCGACGTGGTCGCGGCGCAGGTCCTGGTTGATGGCCTTGCCCTGCTTGTAGTAGTCGTCGACCACCACCGCGTCCGGCGTGCGCAGCGCCAGCACGACCGTGACGGCGGTGGCCAGCATGACCGCCAGCGGGCCCAGCATGATGAACCAGGGCCAGCGGTGGCGGTACCAGGGCGTGCCCGCAGCCGGGGATGAAGTCGCTTGCATGATATTTTCCTTTTCGACTTGAACTGCGCTAGCGCGGCACGATGAAGGCCGCTTCTTCGCGCACCGCGACCGCCGGGTCGTCGAGCGCGGTGACGGTGAATGCGATGCGGTGCGAACCGGGCTGGCCCGCCCCTTCCGCACGCACCCGCACCGGCACCGCGCGCGTGCTGGCGCCGT
>DOUW01000474.1 GCA_003520365.1 Massilia sp. | reverse complement strand
GGCGTGGTGCCGCAGCAGCCGCCGGCGATGTTGACGAAGCCGGCGTCGGCGAATTCGCGCAGCAGGGCCGAGGTGTCGGACGGCAGCTCGTCGAAGCCGGTGTCGCTCATCGGATTCGGCAGGCCGGCGTTCGGGTAGATACACACGAAGGTATCGGCGATCTGCGACAGCTCCTCGGCATACGGGCGCATCAGCGCCGCGCCCAGCGCGCAGTTCAGGCCGATGGTCAGCGGCTTCGCGTGGCGCACCGAATTCCAGAAGGCCTCGACGGTCTGGCCCGACAGGATGCGGCCCGAGGCATCGGTGACCGTGCCCGAAATCATGATCGGCTTGCGCGGCGTATCCGGATGCTCGTCGAAGTACAGGTCGATGGCGAACAGCGCCGCCTTGCAGTTCAGGGTGTCGAAGATGGTCTCGACCAGCAGCACGTCGACGCCGCCCTCGACCAGGCCGCGCACCTGTTCATGGTAGCTCGCAACGAGTTGATCGAAGGTGATGTTGCGCGCCGCCGGATCGTTCACGTCGGGCGAGATCGAGGCCGTCTTCGGGGTCGGGCCGAGGGCGCCGGCAACGAAGCGCGGCTTGTCCGGCGTCGAGTACTTGTCGCAGGCGGCGCGCGCGAGCTTTGCGGCCTCGACGTTCATCTCGTAGGCCAGGTGCCCCATGTGGTAGTCGTCCTGGGCCACGCCGGTCGCACCGAAGGTATTGGTCTCGATTAGGTCGGCGCCGGCCGCCAGGTAGCGCTCGTGGATTTCCTGGATGATCTGCGGCTGGGTCAGGGTCAGCAATTCATTGTTGCCCTTGACGAAAAGCTCGCGGTTGCCGGCGCCCTCGGGCGCGGCGAAGCCGGCGAAGCGCTCGCCGCGGTAGGCCGCTTCATCGAGCTTGTACTGCTGGATGATGGTGCCCATCGCGCCATCCAGGATCATGATGCGGCGCGACAGGATCTCGCGCAGCTGGGTTTCGATCGGGGAGAGGGCGGTCTTTGGGGCAGTCATGATGAGCTTTCGGAAGGCGTGCGCAAGCATCGGCACGGTTTGGACGACCTGAAATTATACGTCATCGCCGCCGCGCGCTTCAGCCACGGCGGACGGAGAAGGCAGATTGTATCGTTATGTGTTTATGCGCAACCTTGTTACATGATGTTACAAAACCCGCCTGTTTAGCAATTTTGCGGATACATACAGCGACGACAATAAATAAATGCCACGCGGAATGTGGCACGTTGTTAAAGAGACGGGATGAT
Organism: Massilia sp.; assembly: GCA_003520365.1. Lineage (GTDB taxonomy): Bacteria > Pseudomonadota > Gammaproteobacteria > Burkholderiales > Burkholderiaceae_D > Telluria > Telluria haematophila. The sequence continues at coordinate 9,298 of DOUW01000474.1, read as the reverse complement.
TGCATGAACAAAGAGTACGAACCCGATTGGGACCAGGCAATGGTGCAGAATCACGTAGCGCCAGTAGCGAAGCAACAGCCGGCTGGCGTGAAGCAGATCGTGACGATCCGCCTCGACGTCGATATGCTGGAATGGTTCAAGGCGGCCGGTCCGGGCTACCAGACCCGCATCAACCAGGTTCTGCGCGAACACATGGACGCGCAGCGCGCTGCGGAAGCAGCCGGCAATTAAATTGTCATCGAACGCGCCGAAGGGCGCGTTTTTTGTTTGGGTGTCTTGAAACGTTAGCGCGGATGATCGTAGGGTGGGCACCCCGTGCCCACGCGGAAGCTAGCGTTACAGTAGCGTCGTTCAAGCCCAACAAGCAGCGTGAAGTTGGCAGCGTTCCGGGCATACCGCGAATGCCTGTGCTGGAACGCAGCTTGTTCGCCGCGTTCACGGGCAAACGTCAAGCCGCCGTTCGCGTGGGCACGGGGTGCCCACCCTACGGTTGAGTTGGCCTATTCGAAGCGCAGGCCAGCCAGCGGGAAGCCCTTCAGGAACTCCGCCGCCGCCAGGCGCTTGCCGCCCGGCTTTTGTAACTCCAGCAATCGCAGCGCGCCTTCGCCGCAGGCGACGACGATGCCGCCTTGCGCATCGGCGGACAATACCGTGCCCGGCGCAGCATTGCCCTGGTAGTCGGCCAGCTCGGCCTTCCAGATCTTGATCGCCGTCCCGTTCACCATGCCCTGCGCGGCAGGGAAGGGGTTAAAGGCGCGCACCTTGCGCCACAGCGCGATGGCCGGCAGGGCAAAGTCGAGCTTCGCTTCGTCTTTGCTGATCTTGGCGGCGTAGGTCACGCCTTCCTCGGGCTGCGGCGTGGACGTCAATTCCCCGCGTTCCATGCGGCGCAGCGCCTCGACGATCATGGTCCCGCCCAGCGCCGCCAGCTTGTCGTGCAGGCTGCCGGTGGTGTCGCCATCCTCGATCGCCACGCGTTCGATCAGCATCATCGGGCCGGTGTCCAGGCCTTCTTCCATGCCCATGATGGTCACGCCCGTTTCGACGTCGCCGCTTTCGATCGCGCGGTGGATCGGCGCGGCGCCGCGCCAGCGCGGCAGCAGCGAACCGTGGATGTTGATGCAGGGTGCGATGTCGAGGGTGCTGCGCGGCAGGATCAGGCCATAGGCCGCCACCACCATCACGTCGTAGTCGAGCCCTTGCAGGCGCTCATGCGCGGCGGCCGCTTCGAGCGCGCGTTGCGGGTCCTTGCTATCCATGCGCAGCGACAGCGGCTGCAGCACCTCGATGCCATGCTCCAGCGCCAGCTGCTTGACCGGCGAGGCCTGCAATTGCATGCCGCGCCCGGCCGGGCGGTCGGGCTGGGTCAGCACCAGGGGAATCTCGAACCCGGCGGCGATCAACTCGCGCAGGGCGACAGCGGCAAACTCCGGCGTGCCGGCGAAAACGACCTTCATGCGCGGCGCCTTAATGACGGCGGCCGGCGGCCTTCAGCGCCGCTTCGCGTTCCATGCCGCGCTCTTCCTTCTGCAGCTTGGCCTTGATGCGGTTGCGCTTCAGCGGCGACAGGTATTCGACGAACACCTTGCCCATCAGGTGGTCCATCTCGTGCTGGATGCACACGGCCAGCAGGCCGTCGCACTCGAGCTCGAAGAACTCGCCCTTGGCATCCTGGGCGCGCACTTTCACGCGGGCAGGACGCTCGACGCCGTCGTAGATGCCCGGCACCGACAGGCAGCCTTCGTCGTAGACCTGTTTTTCCTCGCTGGCCCAGGTGATTTCCGGGTTGACGAAGACGCGCAGCTCGTCGTGCGACTCGGAGACGTCGATCACGACCACGCGCTCGTGCACGTCGACCTGGGTCGCGGCCAGTCCGACGCCTGGCGCGTCGTACATGGTCTCGGCCATGTCGGCCACCAGCTTGGCGAGGCGCTCGCCGAATTCGGTCACCGGCATGGCAACCTTGTGCAGGCGAGGGTCGGGATAGCGCAGGATCTTCAGGAGGGCCATATCAGCTAATTCAGTAACAGTTCAATAAGGATTGGTGGGAGTACGACAACAGGTGGGGGCGCACGAGCAGGAATGCAACACGCCGCCCCGGCTGCAGGACGCGGTTTGTCTTGCTAGTTCAAGGATTTGTGTGCAGAATTTGATTCAATTCGGCAACTCTTTGCGATCCGCCTCGCGGTCTGGGAACGTCGATTCGTGCTGTTTCTTGCGCCGCGGCTGGCCGTGGTGACCGGTGCAGCCTGCAATTTCCGTGTCAATGCCGCACTTTACGGACGTCTTCAATGAAAAATTTTAGCACAGTCGTGACCCGCGCTGCTGCCGCGGCCCTCGTCGCGTGTGTCGTAGCCGGCCCCGTCCAGGCCGCCGAATGCGCCTTCAAGCCGAACGCTCCCGACCAGCACCGCGTCGTCAAGGGCGACACCCTGTGGGATATCTCCGGCGCCTTCCTCCAGCACCCCTGGTGCTGGCCCCAGGTCTGGGGCATGAACCGCGACGAGATCCGCAACCCGCACTGGATCTATCCTGGCCAGATCGTGTACTTCGACCGTGTGCGCGGACGTTTGTCCTTGAATAAACCGGGTAGCGGCGACGGCCGCGGCGAGCCGCCCCTGCTGCGCCTGTCGCCCCAGGTGAAGAGCAGCGGCCTGGAGAACGACGCGGTGCAGTCGATTCCCTCCGGCGTGATCGAACCCTACCTGACCCAGCCGCTGGTAATCGAGCAGGGCCAGCTGGCCAATGCGCCGCGCATTGCCGCGTCCGAGGAAAACCACGTCTACCTCGGCGTGGGCGACCGCGTCTACGTGCGCGGCGACCTGCAGGGCGCGACCAGTTTCCAGGTGTTCCGTCCGGGCGGTCCTCTGAAGGATCCGCAGACCGGCGCCGTGCTGGCGCACGAGGCCAGCTACGTCGGCACCGTCACGCTGACGAAACCGGCCGCGCCCGGCGTCGACGTGCACACCTTTACCGTGTCGAGCTCGGTGCGCGAGATGGGCGTGGGCGACCGCCTGGTCCCGGCCCCGCCGCCGGCCGTGCGCAACTACGTGCCGCATGCGCCGCTGCAGCCGATCGACGCGCGCGTGATGTCGATCTATTCCGGCGTGACCTATGCCGGACAGAGCCAGGTCGTCACTGTCAATCGGGGCGCGCTTGACGGGCTCGATGTCGGCTCCGTGCTGCAGCTCTATCATTTCGGGAAGACGGTGCCGGACCCGGAAGGCCGCAAGGGTTTCCTCGGTTTCGGCCGCTCGACGATCAAGCTTCCCGATGAGCAGTATGGCACCCTGTTCATCTTCCGAGTGTTTGGGCGCGTTTCCTACGGCCTGATCATGCAAGTGACGGCGCCGGTGGAAGTCGGCGACGTGGCGAAATCACCGGAGTAAATTCACCGTGCAGGACACGGCCCCCAATCCCGCCAGCGGCAGTGAGCAAGGCATCGACCAACTCCTCGACTGGCTGCGCCTTGAAGGGGCGAGCGGGGTCGGGTGCCGCACCGCGCAATTGCTGCTGCGCCGCTTCGGTTCGCCGCGCGGCATCTTCGAGGCCGGCCATGCGGCACTTGCCGCCCACTTGCCTGTCGCCACGGTGCGCGCCCTGTGCTCGCCGCCTTCTACATCCACCTTGCGGCTGCGCGACGCCGTGCTCGCCTGGCTCGACGATCCCGCGCATGCGCTGCTGGCGCTGGGCGAGCCCGGCTATCCGGCCAGCCTTGCCAACATCCCCGATCCGCCGCTCCTGCTCTATATAAATGGACGCAGCGAATTGCTGACGCGTCCGGCGTTGGCCATCGTCGGCAGCCGCAACGCCACCAGCCAGGGCAAGGCGAACGCCAGGCATTTTGCGGCCAGCCTGTCGCGTGCCGGCGTGTGTGTCGTGTCCGGGCTGGCGCTGGGTATCGATGCCGCCGCGCACGAAGGCGCACTCGAAGGCATGGGCGCGACGATCGCCGTGGTCGGCACCGGCGCCGATCTGTTTTATCCAAGCCGCAACCGCGCCCTGGGCGAACGCATCGCGCAGGAAGGCTGCATCGTCAGCGAGTATCCGCTCGGCACGCCGCCGACGCCGGGCAATTTCCCTCGGCGCAATCGGATCATCAGCGGCTTGTCGGCAGGCGTGCTGGTGGTCGAAGCGGCGGCGCAGTCCGGCTCGCTCATCACGGCGCGCGTGGCGAACGAACAGGGACGCGAGGTGTTCGCCTTGCCCGGCTCGATCCACGCGCCGCTGGCCAAGGGCTGTCACGCCCTGATCCGCGATGGCGCGCGCCTGGTCGAAACGGTCGCCGAGATTCTCGAGGCGATGCGCGTCTCGCCGCTCGCGCCGGATGTGGCAAGCGCGCCACCAAGCGAGACGGCGTGTCTCGGATTGCTCGAGCAGCTGGGCCACGAGCCGGTCGACATCGATACGTTGCTGCTGCGCAGCGGCAGCAGCATCGGCGAGTTGAGCCTGGGCTTGCTGGCGCTGGAAATGGCCGGCATGCTCGAGCGGCTGCCGGGTGGAAAGGTGCAACGCGTATCGTCGATTGCAGCGTGTTGATGACAGCACATTGATTGCCTTGTCGGCTTTGTTCGATGCAGTAGCCGCACAGATAATTACTTACTAGCCTATATGAACCGATAAGGCCGAAAAACGACGAAATACGCATTGCGGATGCTCATGTACGTAGCAAGCTTGTGCCCGTACGAGCTTAGCTGCTACAGTAGCGTCACTATGTTCGACATCCTGGTCTACCTCTACGAGACGTACTATCGTCCCGAAGCCTGCCCCGAGCCGGCTGCATTGGCGCGCAAGCTCTCCGCCGTCGGCTTCGACGACTTCGAGATCTGCGAAGCCATCGATTGGCTCACGGGTCTGAATGAAATGGCCGCCGAAGAGCTGGCCGACGTGGTCGCCTCCACCGGCACCCGTTACTACGTGGACGAGGAGTACAACGAGCTCGGCAGCGCCGCGATCGGCTTCATCCAGTTCCTCGAAAGCGCCAGGCTCATCACGCCAGTGCAGCGCGAGATCATCATCGAACGCGCGCTCGCGGTCGACGAGTCACCGGTTACGCTGAGCAAGCTGAAGATCATCGTCCTCATGCTCATGTGGAGCCAGGGCAAGGAGCCGGACGCGCTGATGTTCGACGACCTGTTCGGTGCCGACGACGAGCAGACGCCGCGCCTGCTGCATTAATTTTTTCCGAGTTAATTGAACGGCCTGCCGCTAACCGGCAGGCCGTTTTCTTTTGCAGCGTTTCCGGGATCGCCTCAACGATTACCCGATCCGCCGCCCGGCTTGCCCTTGCCGACATCCGCCGCCGGCTGGTCCGGCTGGCCTCCCTGCTGCGCGCCGGTCACGCTCGATTGTTGCGATCCCGGTGGACCGCTGGGCGACTCCTGCGAACCGGCGCGCTGGTCCTGCTCGAGGCCGCCGTAACCGGACTGCTGCGACATGCCGAGCCGGTCTTCCTCGGCGCGGGCCTGCATGCGCTGGCCCTTCTGGCGCGCGCTCCAGCCGCCTTGCTGGGCAGCCACGCCGCCACGTCCGCGGTCGGGATGGCCGCCCACCGAGGCCTGGCCAGGATTCAGATTTTCCGACTGCATATTGCCTGAAGGACGCTGGTCGTCGTTCGGCGTCCAGGATTGCGAGTTCGGCGCCGACGAGGCCACGGCGCCGGGCGGCTTGCCCTGTTGGCTGCCCTCGGCCACCGGCACCATTTTTTCGCGTGAGACACTGCGTCCGTGTTCGTTCACCATGCCTTTCTGTTTGTCGCTCATGGTCATTTCCTCCCATCAAACGGCGGCATCAAATCCGCCAACAGGATGATCTTGCGCGCACGGCCGCGCCAGTCCTATCGGAATGGTGTCCGATACCATGTAGGAAAGCGCCCACTTTCACGGAAGAAGGCATTCTTGGCTGCATTGTCAACGCCAGGAAAGGGCCGCGCGTTTTCGGCGCAATGCTGTGCGGCCTTGCACAACAGAGGTGCAGAGTCCACTTGCGAACAGCGCGATAACGCGCTTATCATTGGCCGCTCATTCCAAACTGTTACCACTAAGACATTAAGTAAAAAGCGGGGACGCCGCCAAGCATGTATGATGCGCGAGCCAAACCTCTAATAAATAAGTAAGACGAGAAACTTTATGACCAAAACCCTCATCATCGCCGAGAAGCCCTCCGTCGCGAATGACATCGCCAAGACGCTGGGCGGCTTCACCAAGCACGATGAGTATTTCGAATCCGACGAATACATCCTCTCGTCCGCGGTCGGCCACCTGCTGGAAATCGCGGTGCCGGAAGAATACGACGTCAAGCGCGGCAAGTGGAGCTTCCAGCATTTGCCGGTGATTCCGCCATACTTCGCGCTGAACCCGATCGCCAAGACCGAGTCGCGCCTCAAGGTGCTGAACAAGCTGATCAAGCGCAAGGATGTTTCGACCCTGATCAACGCATGCGACGCGGGCCGCGAAGGTGAACTGATCTTCCGCCTGATCGCGCAGAACGCGAAGGCGAAGCAGCCGGTGAAGCGCCTGTGGCTGCAGTCGATGACCCCGACGGCGATCCGCGAAGGCTTCCGCCAGTTGCGCAGCGACGAAGAGATGCTGCCGCTGGCCGACGCCGCGCGCTGCCGTTCGGAAGCGGACTGGCTGATCGGCATCAACGGCACCCGCGCCATGACCGCTTTCAACTCGAAAGAGGGCGGGTTCTACCTGACGACGGTAGGCCGGGTGCAGACGCCGACCCTGTCGATCGTGGTCGAGCGCGAAGAAAAAATCAAGAAGTTCGTTCCGCGCGACTACTGGGAAGTGCGCGCCGAGTTCGTCTGCGCCGCCGGCATCTACGAAGGACGCTGGCTCGACCAGAAGTTCAAGAAGGACGAGAACGATCCGGAGAAGCGCGCCGAGCGCCTGTGGAGCAAGGCTGCCGCCGAGTCCATCGTTGCCGCCTGCCGCGGCAAGCAGGGCGTCGTCACCGAGGAGTCGAAGCCGACCACCTCGATGGCGCCGGCCCTGTTCGACCTGACCTCGCTGCAGCGCGAGGCCAACGGCCGCTTCGGCTTCTCGGCCAAGAACACCCTCGGCCTGGCCCAGGCCCTGTACGAGAAGCACAAGGTCCTGACCTATCCGCGTACCGATTCGCGCCACCTGCCGGAAGACTACATCGCCACCGTCAAGTCGACGATGGAATCGCTGGCCGAGAACAATAATTACCACCAGTTCGCCAAGCAGATCAGCAAGAACGGCTGGGTCAAGCCGAACAAGCGCATCTTCGACAACACCAAGATCTCGGACCACTTCGCGATCATCCCGACCGGTGTCGCGCCGAAGAACCTGAGCGAACCGGAACAGAAGCTCTACGACCTGGTCACGCGCCGCTTCATGGCCGTGTTCTTCCCGCCGGCCGAGTTCCTGGTCACGACCCGCTTCACCGAAGTGTCGGGCCACCAGTTCAAGACCGAAGGCAAGGTCATGACCAACCCGGGTTGGCTCGCCATCTACGGCAAGGACACGACCGGCGACGACAAGGACGGCGCCACCCTGGTGCCGGTGCAGAAAGGCGAGAAGGTCCTGGCCGACAAGGTGACCCCGAACAGCCTGGTGACGAAACCGCCCGCGCGCTATACCGAAGCGACGCTGCTGTCGGCAATGGAAGGCGCCGGTAAGCTGGTTGACTCCGACGAGCTGCGTGACGCCATGGCCGGCAAGGGTCTTGGAACCCCGGCCACGCGTGCGGCGATCATCGAGGGCCTGCTCACCGAGAAATACCTGGTGCGCGAAGGGCGCGAACTGATCCCGACCGCGAAGGCGTCGCAGCTGATGACCTTGCTGCGCGGCCTGGGCGTGAACGAACTGACGGCGCCGGAACTGACCGGCGAATGGGAATACAAGCTGTCGCAGATGGAGAAGGGCAAGATCTCGCGCGACGAGTTCATGCGTGAGATCGCGCAGATGACCCAGATCATCGTCAAGCGCGCCAAGGAATACGACAACGACACCATTCCGGGCGAATACGCGACCCTGCAGACGCCTTGCCCGAACTGCGCCGGCGTGGTCAAGGAAAACTACCGCCGCTTCGCCTGCACCAAGTGCGACTTCTCGATGAGCAAGACGCCGGGCAGCCGCCAGTTCGAGATCAACGAGGTCGAGGAACTGCTGAAGAACCGCACCATCGGTCCGCTGCAGGGCTTCCGCTCGAAGATGGGCCGTCCGTTCGCGGCGATCCTGCGCATCGTGCGCGACGAGGACATCAACAACTTCAAGCTGGAGTTCGACTTCGGCCAGGACCAGGCCGAGGGCGAAGAGGGAGAAGGCGTCGACTTCACTAGCCAGACCCCGCTCGGCCCGTGCCCGAAGTGCAACGGCGGCGTCTACGAGATGGGCCTGGCCTACGTCTGCGAACACCAGGTCGCCAAGCCGAAGACCTGCGACTTCCGCAGCGGCCGCATCATCCTGCAGCAGGAAATCCTGCCCGAGCAGATGGCCAAGCTGCTGAACGACGGCAAGACCGACCTGCTGCCGGGCTTCATCTCGCAGCGTACGCGCCGTCCGTTCAAGGCCTTCCTGGTGCGCGGCAAGGACGGCAAGATCAGCTTCGAGTTCGAGGAACGCAAGGCCAAGCCGGCCGCCAAGGGCAAGGCTGCGGCGAACGACGACTCGGCGGGCGCCGATGGCGAAGCCGTCGAGACCAAGGTCACCAAGAAGCCGGCCGCCAAGGCCGCGGCCAAGACCGTCGCGGCGAAGAAGCCGGCGGCCAAGCGGGTGGCGGCGAAGAAGTGATGGTGGGTGGGCGGTTTAACCGCCCACGCTNNGGGGGGGTTTACCCGCCCACGCTACGAAAAAAAACCGCGATCGACAGATCGCGGTTTTTTTATGTCTTGTGCTTCAGCTATATGCGGCGGCGAATTATTCCTGCCAGTCCTGCAGCGCGCGGATCGCCGCTTCGCCGTTGCGGATCGCCTTCACGCGGCGCACCACTTCCATGCGCCAGGCTTCGTCGGCATCCTCGTCGGCGCCATCGACGTCCTTCAGCAGCGTACGCAGCAGCTCGTGCTTTTCCTCGGCGCTGAGCATCTGAATTTTTTCGCGGATCTCGGTGACCATGGTAGACATCGCTCCACCCTCACTAATAGTTTTAGCCGATGATATATCGAGTTTTACCGATTGTCGACTGGAACCATGTTATCTGTGGGTTTCTTGTCTATCAGCTTGTAGTCGGGGTCGATGCCCGCGCGCGCCGGCAGCGCGTCGACCACGAAGCTGACGACCTGCGCACGCTCGCGCACCAGGCGCCGCTCGCGCGCCAGCGGCCTGCC
>DOUW01000308.1 GCA_003520365.1 Massilia sp. | reverse complement strand
CGCCAGCGTCGAAGCGGTGCTGGCCAAGGTGAGCGCCGGCGTCGTCGCCGATGCGCCGGAAGGCTATATCGATTACGCCGCTTACCGCGCCGGCGGCGGCTACCATCTGCTGCGCGCCTGCGTGGCGGGGGCACACGATGTGGAAGCCGTGATCGGCAGCCTCGAAGCCTCCGGCCTGCGCGGCCTGGGCGGTGCCGGCTTTCCGCTGGGGCGCAAGTGGCGTATCGTGCGCGGCGCGCCGGGACCGCGCCTGATGGCGGTCAACATCGACGAGGGCGAGCCCGGCACCTTCAAGGACCGCGTCTACCTGGAACGCGACCCGCACCGCTTCCTGGAAGGCGCCCTGGTCGCCGCCTGGGCGGTCGGCGTCGAGGCCATCTATATCTACCTGCGCGACGAATACCACGGCTGCCGCGCGCTGTGGGAGGGGGAGCTGGAGGAGCTGCGGCTCGACCCGCCAGTGCAGGGCATGCCGCCGATTCATGTGCGGCGCGGCGCCGGCGCCTACATCTGCGGCGAAGAGTCGGCGATGATCGAGTCGATCGAAGGCAAGCGCGGCATGCCGCGCCTGCGTCCGCCCTATGTGGCGCAGGTCGGCCTGTTCGGGCGGCCGACGCTGGAGCACAACTTCGAGTCGCTGCACTGGGTGCGCGAGATCCTCGAACGTGGCGGCGCCTGGTTCGCCGCTCATGGACGCCACGGCCGCCAGGGGCTGCGCTCGTTCTCGGTCTCGGGCCGGGTGCGCGCGCCCGGCGTCAAGCTGGCCCCGGCCGGCATCACGGTGCGCGAGCTGATCGACGAGTATTGCGGCGGCATGCAGGACGGGCACGACTTCTATGCCTACCTGCCGGGCGGCGCCTCGGGCGGCATCCTGCCGGCCCGGATGGGCGATATTCCGCTCGACTTCGACACCTTGCAGCCCTACGGCTGCTTCATCGGCTCCGCCGCGGGCGTGGTCTTGTCGCATCACGATAGCGCGGTGGCGGCGGCGCGCAACACGATGCGCTTCTTCAAGGACGAGTCCTGTGGCCAGTGCACGCCTTGCCGCGCCGGCACCGCAAAGGCGCTGGCACTCATCGAGCAGCCCGCATGGGACACCGGCCTGCTGGCCGAACTGTCGCAGGTGATGCGCGACGCCTCGATCTGCGGCCTGGGCCAGGCCGCGCCGAACCCGGTCGACTGCGTCATCAAGTACTTCCCACACGAACTGGGGGCAGCATGAACGCCGATATTCCGCGCATTGCATTCGAGCTCGATGGGCGCAGCGTGGAAGCGCTGCCCGGCGAGACCCTGATCGAGGTCGCCCGCCGCGAAGGCGTCGAGATCCCGCACCTGTGCTACAAGCCGGGCCTGGAGGCAGTCGGCAACTGCCGCTCCTGCATGGTCGAGATCGAGGGCGAGCGCGTGCTGGCGCCATCGTGCTGCCGCCATCCCGCCGCCGGCATGAAGGTGAGTACAAGCAGCCCGCGCGCGCTTGCGGCGCAGAAGATGGTGCTCGAGCTGCTGCAGTCGGACATGCCCGAAGCCCGCTACACGCGCCACAACGAGTTGGACGACTGGAGCGCACGCCTCGGCGTGGGCAAGCCGCGCTTTGCCTCCACGCGCGCCCAGCCCGCGCGCGACGCCACCCACGCGGCGATGACCGTCAACCTCGACGCCTGCATCCAGTGCACGCGCTGCCTGCGCGCCTGCCGCGACGAACAGGTGAACGACGTCATCGGCCTGGCCGGGCGCGGGCAGGAGGCGAAGATCGTGTTCGACCAGGACGACCCGATGGGCGCGTCCACCTGCGTGGCCTGCGGCGAGTGCGTGCAGGCCTGCCCGACCGGGGCGTTGGCGCCGGCGCGCGGCGTGGCTTTGGCGGTTCCCGACAAGGAGGTCGATTCGGTCTGCCCGTATTGCGGCGTCGGCTGCCAGCTGACCTACAAGGTGAGGGACAACCGCANCCTGGAAGTGAAGGGACGCGACGGTCCGGCGAACCACGGCCGCCTGTGCGTCAAGGGCCGCTACGGCTTCGACTACGCCCACCATCCGCACCGCCTGACGCAGCCGCTGATCCGCAGGGACGGCGTGCCGAAGACCGGGGACTTCACGGTCGACCCGGCGCGCGTGCTCGAGGTCTTCCGCGAGGCCAGCTGGGAAGAAGCGCTGGCCCTGGCCGGCGGCCGCCTGGCGCAGATCCGCGACCAGCACGGCGGCGCGGCGCTGGCCGGCTTCGGCTCGGCCAAGGGCAGCAACGAGGAAGCCTATCTGTTCCAGAAGCTGGTGCGCACCGGCTTCGGGACCAACAACGTCGACCACTGCACGCGCCTGTGCCATGCCTCCTCGGTGGCGGCGCTCCTCGAGGGGATCGGCTCGGGCGCGGGGTCGAACCCGGTGATGGACGTCACGCGAGCCGAGGTCATCGTCCTGATCGGCGCCAACCCCACCGTGAACCACCCGGTGGCGGCCACCTGGATCAAGAACGCGGTGAAAGAGGGCGCGAAGCTGGTCGTGCTCGATCCGCGCCGCTCCGAACTCGCGCGCCACGCGCACCGCTACCTGCAGTTCAAGCCCGACACCGACGTCGCCCTGCTCAACGCGATGATGCACGTGATCGTCAGCGAACGCCTGGTCGATGCCGACTTCATCGCCAGCCGCACCCTCGGCTACGAGGAACTGGAGCGCAACGTCGCCGGCTACAGCCCCGAGCTGATGGCGCCGATCTGCGGCATCGACGCCGAGACCATCCGTTACGTGGCGCGCCTGTACGCCACCTCGCGGGGCTCGATGATCCTGTGGGGCATGGGCGTGTCGCAGCACGTGCACGGCACCGACAATGCGCGCTGCCTGATTGCGCTGGCCCTGATGACCGGCCAGGTCGGCCGCCCCGGTACCGGCCTGCATCCGCTGCGCGGCCAGAACAACGTGCAGGGCGCGTCCGACGCCGGCCTGATCCCGATGATGCTGCCAGATTACGGGCGCGTCGACAATCCGGAAGTGCGCGCGCGTTTCGAAGCCGCCTGGGGCGCCACGCTCGACCCGCGGCCGGGCCTGACCGTGGTCGAGATCATGGACGCTATTCAAAGCGGGCACATCCGCGGCATGTACATCATGGGCGAGAACCCGGCCATGTCGGATCCCGACGCCAACCACGCGCGCGCCGCGCTGGCCGCGCTCGAGCACCTGGTGGTGCAGGACATCTTCCTGACCGAGACCGCGTATCTCGCGGACGTGATCCTGCCGGCCTCCGGCTTCCCCGAGAAGACCGGCAGCTTCACCAATACCGACCGCCTGGTGCAGCTGGGCCGCCAGGCGATCGACCCGCCGGGCGCAGCGAAGCAGGACTTGTGGATCATCGGGCAGATGGCGAACCGGCTCGGACTGCCGTGGCAGTACGGCCACGTATCCGAGGTGTTCGACGAGATGCGGCGCCTGATGCCGAGCATCGCCGGCATCAGCTGGGAGCGCCTGGAGCGCGAGGGCGCCGTGGTCTATCCCTGCCGCGGCGAGGATGATCCCGGCCAGCCGGTGGTGTTCACCGACAGCTTCCCGCGCGAAGGCGGCAAGGCGCGCTTCGTGCCGGCCGATATCATCCCGGCCGACGAGCGCCCGGATGTCGACTATCCGATGGTCCTGATCACCGGGCGCCAGCTCGAACACTGGCACACCGGCAGCATGACCCGGCGTGCCAGCGTGCTGGACGCGATCGAACCCGATCCGGTGGCGCTGGTGCACCCGCTCGACCTGCAGCGCCTCGGCATTGCGCCGGGTGCGCCGATCACGATCGCTTCGCGCCGCGGCGAGGTGGTGCTGTGGGCGCGCGCCGACGACAGTTCGCCGCTGGGTGCGATTTTCGTTCCGTTCTGCTATTACGAAGCGGCGATCAACCGCCTGACCAATGCGGCGCTCGACCCCTTCGGCAAGATCCCCGAGTTCAAGTACTGCGCGGTGCGCGTCACGCCGGGCGGCACCGTCGCACCGCAGGGCAGCTACGGTGGCGGCCAAATTCTGGCGGACGTGGCACAATTGGCAACATGAATTGCCCAGACTTGTCCCGATACCGTCCCTTGCTGTCCGATGCGCGCGCCCACCTCACCCATGAGGTGGAGGCCCTGGACGAGCGTGGCCGCCGCTCCACGATCTCGATTCCGGCCGAGCGGCCGCTCACGGTCTACGTCGACAAGCGCGAGCTCGTCACCCTGATGACCCTGGGCGGCGCGCCCGAGGCGCTCACGCTCGGCTACCTGCGCAACCAGCGCCTGGTGCGCGCCATCGAGGACGTCGTATCGGTGCAGGTCGACTGGTCGGTCGACGCGGTGGCGGTGGTCACCCGGAGCGGCATCCTCGACGTCGAGGCGCGCACCGCGAAGAAGGTCGTCACCACCGGCTGCGGCCAGGGCTCGGTGTTCGGCGGACTGATGGACGAGGTCGACCAGATCGCGCTGCCGCCGGATGCGCGCCTGCCCCAGTCGGTCGTGTACCGCATCGTCGAGACCATCCGCACCCAGCAGTCGATCTACAAACAGGCCGGTTCGGTGCACGGCTGCGCGCTGTTTTCCAACACGGGCGAGCTGCTCTACTTCGTCGAGGACGTCGGTCGCCACAACGCGGTCGACGCCATCGCCGGCCTGATGTGGCTGGAGGGCATGCGCGGCGAAGACAAGGTGTTCTACACCACCGGCCGCCTGACCTCCGAAATGGTGATCAAGGGCGCCCAGATGGGCATTCCCTTCCTGCTGTCGCGCTCCGGCACCACGCAAATGGGACACATGGTGGCGGAAAAGGTCGGGATGTCGCTGCTGGCGCGCTGCACCGGGCGCCACTTCCTGCTGCTCGCCGGGCAGGAGCGGCTGGTGTTCGAGCCCGAGCTGCTCGAGCAGCCGCTGCCCCAGCCCTTGCACGCTCGTTCGTGATCCGAAAGCCCGCATGACCCTGTTCGAAGCGACGCGGCACGCGTTCGCGCTGCTGTTCTCGGGCGACGCCGCGCTCTGGCACATCATCTGGGTCTCGATCAAGACCAGCGTGATCGGCCTGCTGCTGGCGACGCCGCCCGCCGTGCTGCTCGGCTACGCGATCGCCATGCATCGCTTCCCGGGCCGCCGCATCGCGGTCTGGCTGGCGCAGTGCGCGCTGTCGCTGCCCACGGTCCTGATCGGCCTGCTGCTGTATTTGCTGCTGTCGCGCCGCGGGCCGCTCGGGCCACTGGAGTGGCTATTCTCCCAATCGGGCATCATCGCAGGCCAGTTCGTGGTCGGCCTGCCGGTGCTGCTCGCCTTTACGCTGGCGGCGGTGCAGGCGCTCGATCCGCGCTATGCCGAGACCGCGCGCGCCCTCGGTGCCTCGCGCTGGCGCACCATGACCACCGTGCTGCACGAGGCGCGCTACGGCGTGATGGCGGCCGTGATCAGCGGCTTCGGCCGCGTGATCTCGGAAGTCGGCTGCGCCCTCATGGTGGGCGGGAACATCCAGGGCGAGACCCGCACCATCACCACCGCCATCGCGTTGGAAACCAGCAAGGGCGAGTTCGCGCAGGGGATCGCGCTGGGCATCGTGCTGGTCACGCTGGCCCTGGTGATGAACGGCGCGCTGATGCTGCTGCAGGGAGAAGCGCATACCGCCGGGGGCCGCGCATGAGCGCCTTGCTGACGGTGCGCGGCCTGCGCAAGCGGCACGGCGAGCGCCTGCTGTTCGACATCGCCGAACTGACGCTGGACGCGGCCAGCGCCTACGTGCTGACCGGCGCCAACGGCGTGGGAAAAAGCACGCTGCTGCGCATACTTGGCGGACTGGAGAAGGCCGAGGTCGACGAGGTGTCCTTCGACGGCCAACCGGTCTCGCTGCATCCCTATCCGCAGGCGCTGCGCGCGGCCATCGTCTACGTGCACCAGCACCCGATCATGTTCTCGACCAGCGTCGCCGACAACATCGCCTACGGCCTGCGCGCGCGCGGCGCATCGAAGACGGACGTCAAAAAGGCGGTGGACGAGGCCATGGCCTGGGCCGGCGTCGATTACCTGCAAGGTACCGATCCGGCGCGCCTGTCCGGCGGCGAGAAGCAGCGCGTCGCGCTGGCGCGTGCGCGCGTCCTGAAGCCGCGTCTGCTGCTGCTGGACGAGCCGACCGCGAACCTGGACGGCAACGCGCGCGAGCAGGTGATCGCGCTGATTCCGACGCTGCTGGAGCAGGGCAGCACCGTGGTCATGGCCTGCCACGACCGCGATTTGATCGGCTTGCCGGGCGTACGCAGGTTGAAGCTGCGCGACGGGCGGCTGGAATACCGTACCGGGACAGCTTCTTAGCGGCCTGCGCCTTCGAGCACCTGGCGCAGCGCCGCCTCCATGGTCTCGTAGGGCACGGCGCCGCGCACCGCCAGCGCCTGGTCCCAGCCGGCGCCGCTTGGGCGGAAGACCATGATCGGCACCCCGGCCACGCCGAGCGAATGCGCCAGCTTCTGGTCTTCCAGCACCTCATTGGTATGGCGCGCGCTGCCGAGCGCTTCGCTCAGGCCGAGCCGGTCGACGCCGCACTCGACCCCGATATCCTCCAGCACGCCCGGGTCGCCGATATCGAGGCCGTCCACGAAGAATGCCCGGAACAGCGCCTCGTGCATGAGGTCGAAGCGGCCCTGCTCGCGCGCATAGGCGACCGCCTCGAAGGCTTTGCGGCTGCGCGGCTGCACCGGCGGCAGTTTCAGGGTCATGCCTCGTTCGGCCGCCATCGGGTACACCGAGCGGTTCCAGGTCGTGTGCAGGTATTCGCCGTCCGGATCGAGCGTGGGTTTCGGATCGGGGCGCAGTTCGAAGGCGCGCCAGACGACCTCGAGTTGGTCGCCATAGGCCTGTTGCAGGCGCTGCACGGCGGGCAGTTCCAGGTAGCAGAAGGGGCAGACGTAGTCGCTCCAGATGTCGAGGCGGATGGCGGCTTGGCTGTTCATGGCGCGATCTTAGGACGATTCGCGCGATAAGAGCGCACCCGTGGAGCGCACCCGTGGAGCGCACCCGTGGCGGCGGGCGCCTCGTCTTACATCAGGATCACGTCGTACTGCTCCTGGTGGTAACCCTTCTCCACCTGCAGCGAAATCTTCTTGCCGATGAAGTCGCCCAGCATGGCGAGGTGCTGCGATTCCTCTTCCAGGAACAAATCGACCACTTCCTGCGAGGCGAGGATGCGGAATTCGCGTGGGTTGAACTGCTTGGCTTCGCGCAGCAGTTCGCGCAGGATCTCGTAGCAGATGGTGCGCGAGGTTTTTACTTGCCCCTTGCCGCTGCATGCCGGGCAGGGCTCGCACAGGATGTGGGCGAGCGACTCGCGGGTGCGCTTCCTCGTCATCTCGACCAGGCCCAGGGCCGAGAAGCCGCTGACCGAGACCTTGGTGCGGTCGCGCGCCAGGGTCTTCTTGAGTTCAAGCAGCACGGCGTTGCGGTGCTCGTTGTTCTCCATGTCGATGAAGTCGAGGATGATGATGCCGCCCAGGTTGCGCAGGCGCAGCTGGCGCGCGATGGCGTGGGCCGCTTCCAGGTTGGTCTTGAAGATCGTGTCCGCGAAGTTGCGGCCGCCGACGAAACCGCCGGTGTTGACGTCGATGGTGGTCATCGCCTCGGTCTGGTCGACGATCAGGTAGCCGCCGCTCTTGAGGTCGACGCGCCGGCCCAACGCGCGCAGGATTTCCTCTTCCACGCCGTACAGGTCGAACAGGGGGCGCTCGCCGGTGTAGTGCTGCAGGCGCGACAGCACGCTCGGGGTGTAGACCTTGGCGAACTCGACCAGCATCAGATGGTTCTCGCGCGAGTCGACCTGGATCGTCGCCGTCTCGTCGTGCACGAAGTCGCGCAGCACGCGCTGGGCCAGGTTCAGGTCTTGATATAACAGGCTGGTGGCCGGGCGGGTGCGCGCGCCGTGCTGGATCGCAGCCCAGGTCTTGCGCAGGTAATCGATGTCGGCGGCCAGGTCGGCGTCGCTGGCTTCCTCGGCCTGGGTGCGCACGATGTAGCCGCCCTTTTCTTCCGCCGGCAGCAGTTCCTGCATGCGCGTGCGCAGCAGTTCACGGTCGCTTTCCTTTTCGATCTTTTGCGAGATGCCGATGTGCTTGTCCTGCGGCAAGTAGACCAGCATGCGGCCGGCGATCGAGATTTGCGTCGACAGGCGCGCGCCCTTGGTGCCGATCGGATCCTTGATGACCTGCACGGTCAGCACCTGGCCATCGTAGAGCAGCTTTTCGATGGGCGTGGGCGGCACGTTCGAATTGTCGTGCGGGCGCGCTTCCCAGATGTCGGCCACGTGCAGGAAGGCCGCGCGCTCCAGGCCGATGTCGATGAAGGCCGACTGCATGCCCGGCAACACCCGCACCACCTTGCCCGAATACACGTTACCGGCCAGGCCGCGCGTCAGCGTGCGCTCGATGTGCAACTCCTGCACCGCGCCCTGCAGGACCAGCGCCACGCGCGTTTCCTGCGGGGTGATATTGATGAGGATGTCTTCGTTCATGAGCGCTGCGCGTAAGGATATTGTTCAGAGTGTCATGATACACGCTGGGATGGGGGAAGGTGGGGCTGCGGGGTGTTCCGCGGAGGCCGATGTGGTTCCGTAGGGTTGAGGCCGCGTCTGTAGGCCAACGTGACGCAAATGTTCGCGTGGGCACGGAGTGCCCACCCTACGGGAGATCGCGCGGCTTATCCGATGGTCCGCCGCGCATCTCGTAGGGTGGGCACCCCGTGCCCACGCGAAAATACGAGCAGTGTTAGCCGAACCTGGACCGCGAAAGCCAGAGATGAGATGCAGATGATGCCGAGGCCATCAAACCGGCACGCCCACCTTGCGCAGCAGCGCCGCCGTCTCGAACAGCGGCAAGCCCATGATGCCCGAATGGCTGCCTTCGATGTGCTCGATGAACAGCGCGGCCAGGCCCTGGATGCCGTAGGCGCCGGCCTTGTCGTAGGGTTCGAGGGTGGCGCAGTAGGCGGCGATCTGCTGCGGCGACAGCGGGGCGAAGCACACGTCCGAGACCTGGGTGATGTGCTGGGCGAAATCCGTGTAGTGCACCGCGACCGTGGTCAGCACCTGGTGGGTGCGGCCCGACAGGCGCTCCAGCATCGCCTTCGCCTCGGCCGGGTCGGCCGGCTTGCCGAGGATCTCGTCGTCGATGGTGACCGTGGTGTCGGCCGTCAGCACCGGACGCAGCGGCTGGCGGCGCTGCTGCAGCACCTTCCAGGCAAAAGCGCCTTTCTCCCGCGCCACGCGCACCACGTACTCGTGCGCGGGTTCGCCCGGCAGCACATCCTCGGGCACGTCGACGCCGCGCGCCGGGTCGCTGCGCAGGCTCAGCAGGTCGAAGTCGATGCCGACCTGGCGCAGCAGTTCGCGCCGCCGCGGGCTTTTCGAGGCGAGGTAGATTTTCTTGTCGTGCGCTTTCATGAGGGGCCGATTCAGACGCGGTGATACGGATGGTTCTGGGTAATGGACCAGGCGCGATAGAGCTGCTCCGCCAGCATCACGCGGACCATGCCGTGCGGCAGGGTCATGCTGGAAATCCGGATCATCCCTTCGGCCCGCGCCTTCAGTTCAGGATCGAGGCCGTCGGCGCCGCCGATCAGGAAGGCGGTGTCGCGCCCGTCCTGTAGCCAGCCCAACAATTGTTGGGAAAGACCAACACTTGTCAGGTCCTTGCCCCGCTCGTCGAGCGCGATGATGCGTGCGCCTTTCGGCAGCACCGCTTCGATGCGCTCGCGTTCGAGCGCCATCGCGGTGGCTGCCGTCTTGCTGCCGGAACGCTCGACCGGTTTGATTTCCTTGAGCACGATGCGCAGCTCGGGCGGCATGCGCTTCGTGTATTCGGCAAAGCCGGTCTCGATCCAGGCCGGCATCTTGTGGCCGACCGCGGCAATGATGAGTTGCATCGAAGCTTACTCGGCGGCCTTCTTGACGACGCGCTTGATGACCTTCTTGACCGGCTCGGCGGCTGCCGGCGCGGCTTTCGGGGTGCGCTTCGGCGGCTTGGCCTTGGTCGCTTCGACGGCGGCGATCTCGCTCTTGCTCGGCGCCACTTTCACGACCTTGCCGACCGGGGCCTTCTTGGCGGCCGGCTTCTTCGCGGCGACGGTCTTGGCGGCGGCGGTTTTCGTCGCGGTCTTGCGCTCGCGCACCGGCTTGGCTTCCGGCTGTTCCTGGTTCGCGGCCAGGTGCTTCGACTTGGTCTTCGGCTCGGCTGCCTCGGCCGCTTCCGGCGTCGACTTACGCTTGGCCGCGCCCAGCTTCACCGGCTTCTCGCCCCAGATTTCTTCCAGGCGGTAGTACTGGCGGATGGCCGGTTGCATGATGTGGACGATCATGTCGCCCAGGTCGACCAGCACCCATTCGCCGGTGTCTTCGCCTTCCAGGCCGACCACGTCGCCGCCTGCTGCCTTGACCTTGTCGCGCACCGAGGCGGCCAGCGCCTTGGTCTGGCGATTCGACGTGCCCGAGACCACGGCGATGCGGTCGAACAGGCTGGTCAGGTGGGTGGTGTCGAACAGCATGATGTCCTGGCCCTTGACGTCTTCGAGGGCGTCGACGACGAGGGTTTGCAGTTTTTTGATATCCATTAGTTTCTGTATAAATTATGTTGTTGAATGTAGTCTAGCACTACCCGCGCCAGGTACGCGGTCGCGCCATTCTCCGGGGCAGGCCCGGATGCGGCGCCGTCCTGTAGTGCTGCGCGCACCTGAGTCGCGGAAATATCCACCGCCAGGGTATGCGCCAGGCAGACCAGCCCCGAGGGCGTCGTCCTCACCTGTTGCGGCGGCGCCAGCCGCCGCGCGATTTCCTGCGCCACCGCGGGTGGCATGGCGTCCTGCTCCAGCCTGTAGCCCGGCCGGGCGGCGACGCCGATATTCGCCAGGTCGAACAGCTCGCGCCAGTCGCGCCAGCTGTCCAGTCTTTGCAACTGATCGGCCCCCATCAGGAACACGATCGAGACCTCCGGTCCCAGTTCGGCGCGCAGGCCGCGCAGGGTGTCCACCGTATAGGTCGGTTTGCCGCTGTCGATTTCGCGGCGGTCGACGACTGCCGCCAGGCCGGCCTCGCGAAACGCCAGTTCCAGCATGTTGACCCGGTCTTCGTCGCCGGCCTGCAGCGCGGCCTTCTGCCAGGGCCGGGCCGGCAGCACGCGCAATTCGGTCGGCGCCAGCAGCTCGGCGAACAGGCGCGCCAGCGCCACGTGGCCGTGGTGCACGGGATCGAAACTGCCCCCCAGCAGGGCAACGCAGGGAATCACGAAGCGAGCCAGTCCCGGTGCGGCAGGAAATCGGTGTACAGCGCGGCTTCGGCGCTGCCCGGTTCCGGATGCCAGTCGTAGCGCCACTTGACGATCGGCGGCAGCGACATCAGGATCGCCTCGGTCCGGCCGCCCGACTGCAGGCCGAAGTGGGTGCCGCGGTCCCACACCAGGTTGAACTCGACGTAACGTCCGCGGCGGTAAGCCTGGAAGTCGCGTTCGCGTTCGCCGTAGGGCGTGTCCTTGCGGCTCTTCAGGATCGGCAGGTAGGCGTCGAGGAAACCGTCGCCGACGCGCTGCACCATGGCGAAGGCATCAATGAACGGCAGTTCGTTGAAGTCGTCGAAGAAGATGCCGCCGACGCCGCGCGCTTCCTTGCGGTGCTTCAGGTAGAAATACTCGTCGCACCACTTCTTGAAGCGCGGGTGCAGGTCCTCGCCATAGGGCGCCAGCGCGTCGTGGCAGACGCGGTGGAAGTGGCGGGCATCGTCGACGTTGCCGTAGTAGGGCGTCAGGTCCATGCCGCCGCCGAACCACCAGACCGGGTCCTTGCCCTCGGCCGTCGCTTCGAAGAAGCGCACGTTCATGTGCACGGTCGGCGCATGGGGGTTACGCGGATGCAGCACCAGCGACACGCCCATCGCTTCCCAGGCGCGGCCCGCCAGCTCCGGACGCGCCGCGGCGGCCGACGGCGGCAGGTTGGCGCCCATCACGTGCGAGAAATTCACGCCGCCGCGCTCGAGGACATTGCCTTCCTCGATCAGGCGCGAGATCCCGCCGCCGCCTTCGGGGCGTTCCCAGCTGTCACGCAGGAAAGGCTTGCCGTCCACGTCTTCCAGGGCCGCGACGATGCGCGACTGAAGGTCGAGCAGCCAGGCTTTGATGGCGGATGGGGAGGGGGTGGACATGGGGATCGCTACGGGAGTCAAAATTGATGGCGATTGTACACTGTGCGCGGTGTGCGTACGGAATTCGCTGCTTTGGGTGCCAAGGACGGCGTGGGTTCGAGAACCCACCCTACAAAGGCGCCCGCCGCGTTCTGACGCATCGCGGTGCGATTTTCGTAGGGTGGGTTCTTGAACCCACGCGGTACAACAGTTCCGAACCGGCGACAACGACAAATGCCGCTATCGGCGACGCGCCTGATGAATGAAATGCCGACGGCTTACTTGATCCCGCGCCACCCGATATCGCGGCGGAACTGCGCGCCGTCGAAACGGATCCGGTCGACCACGTCATAGGCCTGCTTCTGCGCCATCTTGACGCTGTCGCCCAGGCCGACCACGCACAGCACGCGGCCGCCGTTGGTCTTCAGGACGCCATCGGCCAGGGTGGTGCCGGCATGGAAGGTGATGCATTCCGCCGTCTCGGCCGGGATGTCGTCGATGACGTCGCCCTTGCGCGGGCTGTCCGGGTAGCCGGCGGCTGCCATCACCACGCCCACCGCCGTGCGGCGGTCCCATTCCAGCTCGACCGCGTCCAGCGTGCCGTTGCAAGCATGCTCGAGCACGGTGACGTAGTCGCTTTTCAGGCGCGACATGATCGGCTGGGTTTCCGGGT
>DOUW01000310.1 GCA_003520365.1 Massilia sp. | reverse complement strand
GCGGGGCCGGGGAGAAAAGCGCCATCGGGGCGGCCCGGGAGCCCCGCCCGCCGAAGGCCGGCCTGCTGACCAAGCGCACGCCGCCTGGCGACAGCGGTTCGGGCGGCGTCGCCACCAACGCGACGGCGCCGGCTTGATCGCTTGGTATATCGATCAGCTTAAATTGATCATCTAGTAACAACCTGCGCAAAAGGCATCCCCTTGGATGCCTTTTGCGCGTTAACGACCTCTACTTTCCCTATGCGTCAATTCCTGCAATGTGGCCGCTTCCGTTTCGAGCTGGGGCGCCGTCCTCTCGTCATGGGCATCCTGAACGTCACCCCTGACTCATTCTCCGATGGCGGGCGTTATCAATCGCTCGAGTTCGCTGTCTCGCGTGCCGAGGATATGGTCGCCAGCGGCGTCGACCTGATCGACATCGGCGGCGAATCGACCCGGCCCGGTTCTCCCAGCGTGTCCGTCGAAGACGAGCTGGCGCGTGTGATGCCGGCGCTGTACGCGCTGCAGGAAGTCGGCAAGCCGCTGTCGGTCGACACCTGCAAGCCGGAGGTGATGCGCGAGGCGATCATCGCCGGCGCCGACATGATCAACGACATCAACGGGTTCCGCGCTCCCGGCGCGATCGAGGCCGTCGTCGACAGCGACTGCGGCCTGTGCGTGATGCACATGCAGGGCACGCCCCAGGACATGCAGGCCCAGCCTGTCTACACGGACGTGGTGCGCGAAGTGATCGACTTCCTGCGCGAGCGCGTCGACGCACTGGTCGCCGCTGGCGTCGACCGTGAACGCATCTGCGTCGACCCTGGCCTGGGCTTCGGCAAGACCGTCGAGCACAACTATGTGCTGCTGCGCAGTACCCAGCGTATTGCCGACGAGCTCGGCCTGCCGGTGCTGATCGGCCTGTCGCGCAAGTCGATGATCGGCACGGTCACCGGACGCCCGGTCGAGGAGCGCATGGCCGGCAGCCTGGCAGGCGCGTTGGCTGCTTTTGCGCATGGCGCTAAAATTGTACGAGTGCATGATGTTGCAGAAACCGTCGACGCGCTGAAGGTATGGCGCGCGGCGACCATCGATTGACCCCACAAGAAAGAGAAGAAGCATGGCACGCAAATATTTTGGTACCGATGGCGTTCGTGGCGAAGTCGGCGTGGCGCCGATCACGCCCGATTTCGTGATGCGCCTCGGCTACGCCGCCGGCAAGGTGCTGGCCAAGGATTACGCCGCCGGTACCCGCCCGACTGTCCTGATCGGCAAGGACACCCGTATTTCCGGCTACATGCTGGAAGCCGCGCTCGAAGCCGGTTTCTCGGCTGCCGGCGTCGACGTGATGCTGGCCGGCCCGATGCCGACCCCGGCGATCGCCTACCTGACCCGCGCCCTGCGCCTGCAGGCCGGCGTGGTGATCTCGGCCTCGCACAATCCCTTCCAGGACAACGGCATCAAGTTCTTCTCGGAACATGGCACCAAGCTGCCGGACAGCGTCGAGCTGTCCATCGAGGAAGCGATCGACCAGCCGATGGACTGCGTTTCTTCGGACAAACTGGGCCGCGCGACCCGCCTGCGCGATGCCCAGGGCCGCTACATTGAATTCTGCAAGAGCACCTTCCCGAACGAACTGGACCTGCGCGGCCTGAAGATCGTCGTCGACAGCGCCCACGGCGCCGCCTACAACATCGCGCCGCACGTGTTCCACGAACTGGGCGCCGAAGTGGTCTCGATCGGCGCGACCCCGGACGGCTTCAACATCAACGCCGGATTCGGCGCCACCTCGCCGAAGGCGCTGTCGCAGGCCGTGGTCGAGCACAAGGCCGACCTCGGCATCGCGCTCGACGGCGACGCCGACCGCCTGATCATGGTCGACGCCACTGGCCGCGTCTACAACGGCGACGAGCTGCTCTACCTGATGGTGCGCGACCGCATGGCCACCGGCGAAGTGGCCGGCGCCGTCGGCACCCTGATGACCAACATGGCGCTGGAAGTGGCGCTCAAGGAAATGGGCGTGGGCTTTGCGCGCGCCAAGGTCGGCGACCGCTACGTGCTCGAAGTGATGCAGGAGCGTGGCTGGATCCTGGGCGGCGAAGGCTCGGGCCACCTGCTGGCGCTCGACAAGCACAGCACCGGCGACGGCATCGTCTCGGCGCTGCAGGTCCTGTCCGCGCTGAAGCGCAGCAACAAGTCGCTGCAGGAATGCTGCGGCGAACTGAAGCTGTATCCGCAAACCCTGATCAACAAGCGCGTGCCGGCAGGCTTCGACTGGACCCAGGATCAGGGCCTGGTGGCCGAGAAGGAAGCCGTCGAGCGCGAGCTGGGCGACGCCGGCCGTGTCCTGATCCGCGCTTCGGGCACCGAACCCCTGATCCGCGTGATGGTCGAGGCCAAGGAAGCGGAACTGGCCGAGCGCATGGCACGCAGGATCGCCGACAAGCTGGCCGACAAGCTGGCTGCATAAGGCAATCAGCAGGGTGCAGGGCCTCGTCCTTGCATTGACGCGCCACGTCCGGAGGGGTATGATCGGTCCCAATCGGAGTGTGGCGCAGCCCGGTAGCGCACCTGGTTTGGGACCAGGGGGTCCAAGGTTCGAATCCTTGTACTCCGACCACAGGCTTTACAGGCGGGCCGTCTTTGTCGACGGCCCGCTTTCGTTCCGTCATTCCGCCCGGCTGTTCGGCCAGGCACATACTGCCCATAGCTCAGTTGGATAGAGCATCAGCCTTCTAAGCTGAGGGTCGCTGGTTCGAACCCAGCTGGGCAGGCCAATCGTCGCGTTTCGCGACGCGTCCTTGCCCGCCGCGATACGTCAGCCCATGCTTCCCCATGCCCTCAGCAGCGTAGCCAATCCTTTTTGCGAACCTGCGACGGCGTAAGTCTTCCCGCTCACGTCTTCGACGTACAGTTCCTCCGCCTGCAGCGCTTCCGCGCCATGCGTAAAGATGAATTCGGCGCAGTCCTCGTCGGTAGGCCGAAACACCAACTCGAGGGTCTGTCCTTCCGCCAGCTTGACGGCGACGCGATGGGCCAACAGCTTGCTCTGGAATTCCTGCAGCCGCTCCTGCGTCAGCTCGCCGTCGAGTTGGGGCGTCTGCAGGGTGCGCCACCACTTTTCTTTTCCGGCATGCTTGACCAGGTTCAGGATCATGACAGGACGGCGTCCCAGGTTCGTGATCCGGATGAACATCGCGGGAGTAGGGGAAGGCCCTGCTTGGTTCTCCCACATGATGGTGCTGCTCGCCTGCAACTTGCTTCGATCGCGCAGATAGTTGAGTAGCGCAACAGCGAAGCTTGCCGCTGCCACGAGGAGCGCAAGCGTGGATATGACGATAGCTGTTTCCAAATGCTTCTGCCCGATGAGTGAGAGATCCGCCCGGATCGCGCCGTCGTGGGAACCCGGCCCGTGATCGCCGGCGGCGTGCCTGGACACGCTTCGGCGCCATCACGCTTTACTTGAGACTGCGCTGTTCCTGCACGCCGAGATACTTCGCCGCCTTCGCGTTCGCCCGGCTCCACTTCGGCGCTTCCGCACTGTTGGCGATGTTCCAGATCGCCAGCGCCACGGCGCGGTTCACCGCCGCCATGTTTTCGTAGTCGATCTTGTCCCAGTGATCGCCGGCGCCGTGGTAGTCGGGGAAGGCGTAGGCCACGCTGACGGTGTGCGCCGGAATGCCCTGGTCGGCCAGCGCCTGGTTGTCGCTGTGCGCGAAATACTTGTCGCTGTTGACCGGATGCTTCCAGACCTTGATGCCGGTCTGGTCGCCGGCCTGCTTCAGGATCGCGCCCACGTCCGAGAAATCGTAGCCGGTCACGGCAAAAGCCAGTTTCTGCGGGCCTTCGCTGTCGTCGGTGCGGCCGACCTGTTCCAGGTTGATGCCGGCCACGGTTTTCTCGATCGGCACCAGCGGATTGGCGCCGTAGTAGCGCGAGCCGACCAGGCCGTGCTCTTCGCCGAACACCGTCATGAAGACGATGCTGCGCTTCGGACGTTCCTTCTGCGCGCCGAAGGCCTTGGCCAGTTCGATCACCGACACCGTGCCGCTGCCGTCGTCGTTGGCGCCGTTGAAGATGCCGTCGCCTTCGCCCGGCTTCAGGCCGACGTGGTCGTAGTGGGCCGTCACCAGGATGTAGCTGTCCTTCAGCGCCGGGTCCGAGCCGCGCAGGATACCGACCACGTTGCGCACTTTCGCGGGCGCGGCCGGCGCCGCGTTCTTGTCGCGGCGCGGATTGATCTTGTTCCAGTCGGCGGTCTGGAAGTAGGGCTCGTCGCCCAGCGGTTCCAGGCCCGCGGCGCGTAATTGCGAGGCGATGAATTCGGCGGCGATGTCCAGTCCGCGCGACGGCGTGCCGCGTCCCTCCAGCGCGTCCGACGCCAGGAAGGCCAGGTTGCCGCGCATGGCCGTGGCGGAAATCCGGTCGAGGACCGGCGCGGCCTCGACGGGGGGGGCGGCAGGGGCGGGCGGGGCGCAGCGCGCGGGGGGCAGGCGGGCTTGGGGGCGG
>DOUW01000309.1 GCA_003520365.1 Massilia sp. | reverse complement strand
CGGTCGCGGCGCCGGCGCGCGAGGAGGAGGGACCGGCTGAAGCGGCCCCCGACCAAGCCGCTCAAGCGGACGAAGCAGCCGTGCCGCACTCGCCGCTCTTCGACCGTGACGCCGCGCTACGCATGGCCCGGGAGGTCGCCAGCCAGCCGGATGCGTTCGCCAGGCAGCATCCCGCCAGGCTGCGCAGCCGCGAACTGACGCCCACCGAGAAGCTAGGCCGGGAGATCGATCGTTCGACGCGCAGCGATTGTCGCACAGCGTACGCGGGAGCAGGCCCCCTGGCGATCATCATGCTGGCAAAGGATGCGATCAGCGACAAAGGGTGTAAATGGTAAGCAGGGAATTTTATTCGAGAGTAAGGAAGAGTTGAATGCACGATCGCGTGAAAAGTCGACGTCACTCCAAGGGAGAACACGGTCCCCGTGCCGTCGCGGCCATGTGCGTCCTGGCGATGGCCCATGCCGGCGCCGCTGAGCAGGTTGCGGCCGCCGCGGCGAGCCCGCAAACGCAGGACAAGGTGATGGCGGTCGAGGTCCAGGGGCGGCGTATCGGCGTCGAGCAGGAGCGGCGCGAAGGCACCGGGATCAAGTACATCGTTTCCAGGGCCGACTTGGCGCGCTACGGCGACAGCCGCACGCTGGACGTCCTGCGGCGCGTTCCGGGGCTGTCGGTCGATCCGGACGGCGGAGAGATCAGGATGCGCGGCCTCGGCACCGGTTACGTGCAGGTGCTGCTCGACGGCCGACCGGCCGGCGAGAGCTTCAGCTTCGACAGCATTACGCCGGACCTGATCGAACGTATCGAAATACTCGGTTCACCGTCGGCGGACCGCAGTACCCAGGCCATCGCGGGCACCATCAATATCGTGCTGAGGCGTGGCGGCAAAAGCGTGAAACCCGTGGTTAAGGCGGGGGCAAGCCTCCAGGATGGAAAGCTGTCGCCATCACTGTCGATTCAGGCAAGGAACAAGCTTGAGGACTTGTCGTTCAGCGTCGCAGCCACGGTGGCGCGCGAGAACGTCGAGCGGGTCCTCGAGCGCCGCGAGTATGGCGTCATCGGCCAGGACGACGGTCGGTACGAACGCAGCGGCGCAATCCGCACCTTCGACCGTAGCCGCCCCGCCTCGGCCACGGTGCAGGCCGACTGGCAGCCCGATCCGGAGACGCGCCTCGGTGCAACGCTGCTGTTGAACCTGAACGATTCGGCTGCGCAGACCACGGAGCGGACCGCCACCGTCGCCGGCGCGGACTTGCAGTATCCGTCGAGCCGCCTGGCGCTCGAGGCCAGGTCCAGGTCGGCACGGCTCAACTTGACCGGGAGCCGGCAACTCGACCAGTTTCAAATGATCGAGCTCGATGGTACGGCCGGCGCGACCAGGCGCAGCTCGGACGCCGGCTTCAGCGGCCTTGGCCGGCACGAGGAGCTTCTGTTGCAACGCGATGTCGACGGAAAGCTTTCGGAGGACACGGGAAATCTATCGTTCGCTTACAGCCGCTCCGGCTCGGGCAACCATACCTTGAAACTGGGTGCGGAAACCGACCATACGCGTCGTTCGGACGCCCGCATCCAGCACGACCAGACCTTCGACGCTACCCTGCCGATCAATCTGGACGAGCATTTCGACGCCACGGTGCACAAGACGTCGGTCTACTTCCAGGATGAATGGAAAGGAAAGGCCGGCTGGTCCGCCTATGCGGGAATGCGCTGGGAAAACTTGAGCACCAGGGCCGCCAGCGCGGGAGAGACGGCTTTGCGCAAGCGCTACCGTATGGCCAGTCCAATCGTGCAGCTGGCGTGGAAAACACCGGAAACCGGGCGCAACCGATTTACTGTCGGACTCTCGCGCACTTACCGGCCGCCGACAGCGGCGAGCCTGATACCGCGCCGCTTTTATGCCGTGAATAACGGTCCCCTGCGGGCCGACACCACCGGCAATCCCGCTTTGAAACCTGAGTTGTCGTGGACGCTCGACGGCAGCTATCAGCATGAATTCGACAACAAGGGAAACATCGGCATCAACCTTGCTGCGAGCAGGGTCAGCGACGTGATCCTGAGCGACGTACGGCAAGCAGGCCAGGCCTGGCTCATCGTGCCAGAAAATCACGGTTCGGCCGACGTTCGTTCCGTGACTCTCGAAGCAAGCCTGCCGCTCAGTGGGCTGCTTGCCTGGCGAGTGCCGCTCTCGCTCACAGCAAATGCCACGCGAAACTGGTCGCAGGTCGAGCAACTGCCGGGGCCGCACAACTACCTGGCCCAGCAGTTGCCTTTCAGCGCCAATCTAGCGCTCGACGCCGGGAACGAGAAATCGACCTACGGCGCCGGCGTCAGCGCGTCGCTGCAGTCGGGTTCGACGATTCGAAGCGGACAGCAGCAGCAACTCATCAGGAAGTCGTATGCCAGTGTCGACCTGTACGCGGTCGCACGCCTATCCCCCTCGGCCCGGCTGCGCCTTTCTATCGCCAATCTCGCGCCGCGCGATGCACGCAGCGACCAGATCTACTTCGACGCGTCGCGGCGCGACGTCGTCGCCAACACCTCGCAGGCGTTCGCGACGATACGGCTGTTCTGGGAGGGGCAGTTCAACTAGGGCATGTCTGACTGAACTTAATTAAGCCTGGAGGGTCGTGGGGCGATGAGCCGGACCGACCTTGCCGAAAGCAGTGGCGCCAGCTTGAGCCCCACCTGCCGTCTAATCCGCATCATGGTCTGTTGCACGCGGCAAGGTCGTGCCCACGACGGTTGCCGATGCGAAGGCGCCATGCCCTCCCAATGGGTCAACCGGCATTGCGCCTTCTGTGGGCAATAAGGGCGACAGCCATGACAACGCCCTGGCCGAGACCATCAACGGGCTCTACAAGGCTGAAACGATCGCTGCGCTTGCCGGCCCTGTCGTTTTGATCTAACATGTGAACACCTATTCACATGTTAATGATGACTACACTCGACATTCCCGATCACGCCGTCGAGCAGGTCGCCGACCTGTTCCACCTGCTGGGCGACCCGACCCGGCTGCGCATCGTGCTGGCCTGCCTGGCGCAGCCGACCGCCGTGGGCGACATCGCCGCGGCCCTGGACCTGTCCAGTTCCCTGGTCAGCCACCACCTGCGCCTGCTGCGTGCGGCGCGCATCGTCAAGGCGGAGCGCCAGGGCAAGCAGGTGTTCTATGCGGCCGCCGACGCCCACATCAGCTCCCTGCTCTCCAACATGTTCGAGCACATCGCCGAACCCGCCAACGGAAACGACCCATGAGCCACGATCACGATCACCCTCACGACCACGGCCATCACGGACATGGCCACGGCCACGGCCACCATCACCACCAGGCGCCGCCGCCCGGACACGGCCGCGCCTTCGCACTGGCGATCGGCCTGAACACGGTCTTTGTCGCAATCGAATTCATCTACGGCTTCCTGGCCGGCTCCACCGCGCTGATGGCCGACGCCGGCCACAACCTGTCCGACGTGCTGGGCCTGGTGCTGGCCTGGGGCGCGGCCCTGCTCGCCAAGCGGGCGCCGAGCGCACGCTATACCTACGGGCTGCGCAGCTCTTCGATCCTGGCGGCGCTGGCCAATGCCCTGCTGTTGCTGCTGGCCTGCGGAGCGATCGGCTGGGAAGCCGTGCAGCGCATCGCCACGCCGCATCCGGTGGAAGCGGTCACGGTGTCGGTGGTGGCGGCGATCGGGGTGGCGATCAACGGCTTCTCGGCCTGGCTGTTCATGGCCGGCAGCAAGGGCGACCTGAACATCCGCGGCGCCTACCTGCACATGGCGGCGGACGCGGCGATCTCGCTGGGCGTGGTGGTGTCGGGCTTGGTCATCATGGGCACCGGCTGGACCTGGCTCGACCCGGCGGTCAGCCTGGTGATCGTGCTGGTGATCGTCTGGGGCACCTGGTCGCTGCTGCGCGAATCGCTGCAGATGGTGATGGCGGCGGTGCCGGAGAGCGTCGACGCCACCGCGGTGCAGGGCTTCCTGGAGGCGCGTCCCGGCGTGGCCGAGGTCCACGACCTGCACATCTGGGCGATGAGCACCACCGAGACCGCCCTCACCGCCCACCTGGTGATGCCGGGCGGTTATCCGGGCGACGGCGCGATCGACGCCATCGTGGCCGAGCTGCGCAAGGAGCATGGCATCCACCATTGCACGCTGCAGGTGGAGGAAGGCACGACCAGGCACCACCATTGCGCGCTGGAGGCGCACGGGGCGTGATGGGACGTAGGGTGGGCACGCCGTGCCCACGCGTTACGTGCGTCTCCTATTCGCGTTTGTCGTAAGAGTTCGCTCGCGACAATGAGCGGAGTATCGCGGCATCACGCGTTGCCGCTCCTTGCGTATTCTGCGGGCGACGTCTCGCTGCCGCTGACTGCGGCCTCGTGCGTAACGCGTGGGCACAGAGTGCCCACCCTACGATGAAGCCGCTGACGCCGCTCAGCCGGCCAGGTTCGCAAACAGCGCCGTGCTCAGGTAGCGCTCGCCAAACGACGGGATGATGACGACGATCGTCTTGCCCGCATTCTCGGGCCGCTGGGCGACCTGCATCGCGGCCCACAGCGCGGCGCCGGACGAGATGCCGACCAATAGCCCTTCCTCGCGCGCGGCGGCGCGCGCGGTCTCGAAAGCGTCTTCGTTGCGCACGGCGATCACTTCGTCGTAGATGCCGGTATTGAGCACCTGCGGCACGAAGCCGGCGCCGATGCCCTGGATCGGGTGCGGGCCCTTGGTGCCTTTCGAGAGCATGGGCGAGGCTTCCGGCTCGACCGCGATGGACTGGAAGCCGGGCTTGCGCTCTTTCAGCACTTCGCTGACGCCGGTGATGGTGCCGCCGGTGCCCACGCCGGCGACCAGGATGTCGACCTTGCCGTCGGTATCGCGCCAGATTTCCTCGGCCGTGGTGCGGCGGTGCACTTCCGGGTTAGCCGGGTTGTTGAACTGCTGCGGCATGAAGGCGCGCGGATCGTCGGCGACGATTTCCTCGGCGCGGCGGATCGCCCCCAGCATGCCCTCGGCGCCCGGCGTCAGCACCAGCTCGGCGCCGTAGGCGCGCAGCAGCATGCGGCGCTCGTTACTCATGGTTTCGGGCATCACCAGCTTGCAGCGGTAGCCGCGCGCCGCGCACACCATCGCCAGCGCGATGCCGGTGTTGCCGCTGGTCGGCTCGACGATGACGGTGTCGGGGCCGATCTTGCCGGCTTTCTCCGCCGCCTCGATCATCGCCAGGCCGATGCGGTCCTTGACGCTGTGCGCCGGGTTGTGGAACTCGAGCTTGGCCAGGATCTCGGCGCCCTGGCCGGGCCCCTTGCCCAGCCTGCGGATCCTGACCAGTGGGGTGTTGCCGATCAGCTCAGTGACATCGTTTGCGACTCGCATCCGTTCCTCCGCATCAGTTGACAAAGTTGGGTTTATTTTACGCCGAGCAGTTCCACGTCGAAGATCAGGTCGGTGTCCGGCGGAATGCTGCCGCCCGGCGCGCCGCGCTTGCCGTAGGCCAGGTGGCTCGGGATGATCAGGGTGCGCTTGCCGCCGACCTTCATGCCGGCCACGCCCTGCTCCCAACCTTTGATGACCTGGCCGGCGCCGAGCTGGAAGTCGAGCGGCGTACGGCCGGCGTCGAGCGAGGAATCGAATTTGCGGCCGCGCTGGTTGCGCGCCATCGGCTTGAAGAACCAGCCGGTGTAGTTGACGGTGACCTTGTGGCCGATCTCGGCAGTCTTGCCCTTGCCGACCACCTGGTCGACGATCTCGAGCTGGGGACCGCTTGGCGCCACCGGCTGCGGCGCCTGGGCGGCCGCGGCGGCGTCCTGGGCCGCACCGCTGGCCGCTTCCG
>DOUW01000150.1 GCA_003520365.1 Massilia sp. | reverse complement strand
GGGGCGGCATCGACCGAGGCGTTCGACAGCGCGGGATCGAGCGCGGCGGCGCGCCGGAACCAGGCCTCGTACAGCCGGCGCGCCGTGATGTTCGGCAGCGAGGGCGAGGGCAACTGGGCGCCGGTCTCGTCGGTTTCCAGGCGCGGCTCGTAGACACGCAGCTGGTAGTGGCGCATCAGCGCGGCCAGCAGCAGCAACTGGTGCGCGCCCAGCTGGGCCTGGCGGCTGCGCACGGCGCCGATCACCTGCTCGCGGTAATACGGCGGCAAGCCGTTCGAGCGGATCGCGTACTCGTTCCCGATCTGCAGCCATTCGCCGGAACCCGGCTCGACCTCGAACAGGTACTGGCCGCGCGGCTGGAAGCTGGCTTCGCGGTCGCCCAGGTCGGCTTTTCTCCGGATGACACCCAGCGCGATCGCCTGCATGAACCACTCGTAGTCGTCGGCCAGGCGGTTCAGTTCGTCCATCGAGGGCGAGATCGGGTGCCGGAAGCGCGTCGAATCGAAGTGCAGATGGGTCGGGATCTTCGGGTTCTCGATCTGGTACGAGGCGCGCCAGGTCGGCAGGCCGCGCAGCACCGTCATCGGGATGCCCGACAGTTCGATGTAGCAGACCGCCCGTCCCGGAATGCCGGTGTTGACGATCGAGACCAGGTCGCCGTGGAAGAAGCCGGTCGGCACGGCGGCGCGGATTTCCGCCTCCATGCGGCGCCAGGCGGCGACGTCGCCCACTCCAATAAAACACTTAAATTGGTCCGAATTCGGAGTAAACTCAGCCGAGAAGCGCGCATTCACCCAGGGCATGGCGCTCCTGATCCATTCGGCGAAGACGCGCTGGCGTTCCTGCGGACTCATGGCGTTCAAGCGCTCCAGCAGCGGGTCGACAGGTTCGGCGCCCAGTTCGGTAGCCGAGAGCTGGGTCTGGGCGCGGCGGAACAACTTCAGCAATAAGTCCGCCCGCATGCGCTCGTCGCCCAGCTGCGGGAACAGTTTGCCGGAACCGCCGAATTCGAGCAGCACCTCCTCGCTCCACGCGCTCACGTCGCCGGTCAATCGCACCGGCGCCGGCGCCACGTCGCTGGCCAGCTTGATATAGGTGGCGTGCTCGTGGCGCGCATCGGCACGCAGCTGGCTGATGCGCTGGTCGACCGCGTGCAGGATCTCCTGCACGTGGCGCCGCCCTTCCTGGAATTCGCCGGCGATGCCGCTCCACTGCGCATTGCCCTGCTCGTCCGTCGACTGCGGGTCGCCCAGCCAGGCCGACATGTTGCGCATCACCTCGATCGACTGGCCGGCGGCCACCGCCAGCAGGTGGAAGCGCAGGTAGTCGGCGATGTCGCGCTTCAGGTGAGCCATCACCTCGCGGCCCTGGGCGTCCTTGCCGAACAGGCGCCCGGCCGCCTGGCCGAGGTTGTTCAGCGATTCCTCGACCTGGCGCGTGCGCAGCGCGTCGCGCACGTCGCGGTAACGGCGGCCGTTGCGCTCGGCGTTGATCAGGTCGCGCTGCAGCAATCTCGCCTTGACCTGCTCCAGCAGCGAGAGCACGAATTCCAGCCCGCCCTGTTTGCGGTCGTCGAGCAACGCGTACAGGCGTTCGCGCACGCGCGTCTTCAGGCGTCCGGTCAGTTCGCCGGTATGCCGCTTGATGCGGTCTTCGCTGGTCTCGGCAGTGGCGCCGGCCTCGCGGATCGCGTCGCGCTCCAGTTGCGGCAGCAGCTCGGCCACCTTCTCGCGCCACAGCTTGATGTCGTAGCCGGCCATGATGCGGTCGATCTCGAGCTGGACCTTGCTTTCCACCCGTTCGAGCAGCGAGCGGCCGTCCTTGTCCATCAGGAGCTGTTCGGTCAGCGCGTATTCCTGGAAAGGCGTGACGTCCACGGTCCCCTTTTTAAAATCGGGGAATTCGTTGAAGGGACGCTCGCGCATCTCCATCTGCTCGCGCATGAAGCTGTCGCGCTCGGCGTCGCCGGCGCGGCGCGCGAGTGCGCCGTCGCGCCCGACCAGGCCGAAGAATTCCTTGACCATCAGCGCCGCCAGTTCGTAGGCGCGGATGTCCTCGCGCAGGCTTTGCTGGGTGTCGAGCACGGCCTGCCCGAAGGCCGAATACACCTTCGAGTAGGACAGGCGCATGTCGCCGAAGCGCGCCTCCGGCACACGCGGATTGTAGGGACCGAGCTTGTGCTGCTGCTGGTTGACCGCGACCGAGCGCTTGCGGTTAGCGAAGTCGGCCGAGGCGAAATCCTCGAACAGGGTGTCGGCCACCATCTGGTAGACGTCCTTCACGTCCTGGGTCGCCTTGTTCGCCAGGTTCGCGGTGTCGACGAAATACACGTCGTCGAACGGCGCGCCGCGGCCCTGGATGCTGTCCGGGTCCGTCCACGACACGCGCGCGTTCATGTCGCGCATGGTCGTTTCCAGCTCCATCATGGTCGCGTAGGCGTTGGCCTCGGTACGCTCCTTGTTGGCCTTGGCAAAACCCGAGGGCATGAACATCACCAGGTCGACCTGGCTGTCCGATACCTCCTGGCGCGCGATCGCCTTCGCCATCCAGCCCAGGTCGATGGCGCTGCCGGCGCCGGTGCCGCCGGCATTCGAGGCGATGACGACGATGCGGAACTTCGAGGTATCGACCTGCAAACCGAGGCGCTGGTAATTCTCCTTGCGCTCGATGCCGGCGTTACTGCTCAGGAAATTCAGCGCGCCCTTGATGCGCCCGCGCAGCTTCGGGTATTTGTCGAACAGGTACAGGCGCGCCACCGAGCGGATCTGGCCCGCCCCTTTCGAGGGGTCGATGCCGAGCGAGCGCAGTTTTTTCGGACGCAGCGGCATCCAGCTTTCGATCAGCGGAAAGCGCGCCAGGCTGTCGTCGGACTCGTGGTACTGCGGCAGGTCGAGCGGCTCCACCAGCCGCTCTTCGTCCGTCAGGCGCACCAGTTCGTACCAGGGATCGGTGCGCTGCGACTTGCCCTCGTCGATGACGGCGTTGTTGTCGAGGTCGAAGTGCAGGAAGCGCGCGACCGGGAAGTCGGCGATCGATTCCACGCGGGTCGGATGCTGGCGGTTCCAGACCGCGGACAGGATGCGCCGCCGGATACGCATCATGACTTCCATGCCGGTGCCGCCGGCGCCGATGAACAGCGTCGGGCGCAGGTCGACCTTCAGTTCGGCCTTGCGGTTGACGCTTGCCGGGGTGGGGATGTCTGCCATCGTATATCTCTCTCGTTTCAACGTCGGCCGCTCAACGTCGGCCGATAAACAGGGCTGCCACCAGCGTCACCAGCCCGACCGCTACCAGCGGCCCGGTCACCGCCCAGGTCAGATAGCGGCTGGCGTTGATGATCGCCAGCACCGCCGCGGCCGACAGGAAGGCCAGGCCGACGAACAGCAGCCAGCCGGCGCTGCCCGCGGACGAAGGCGAGACGCGGCGCACGACCATGTGGTGCACGTAGGCGTTCCTCACGAAGAAGTAGACGACCAGCAGCACCAGGAACACGCCCGCGCCGATGGCGAGGTCGCGGTCCGAGGTGTCGGTGGCCGCCGGCGGCAGCGGACCGGGCACCACTTCCACCGGACCGCCGGCGGTGTCGGGCGTGGTCTGCGGCAGCGCCGCGTCGGGCGCGTTCTTTTCCTCGGGCAGCTTGAAGCCGGGATCGGCCTGGCCGCCGGCT